>JANOJH010000302.1:0-1052 GCA_031408135.1 Bdellovibrio sp.
GTTGGCACACCGTAGTTCTTTGCTTTCATCGAGGTAAGATCCTCCTCTGATAACCTTTGGATGTTTTGAAACTGGATCTGCCCTTGGATCTTTATCCGACATTTTTGAATAGCAAAGCGGATCATATTGATCGATTGTCCACTCACTTAAGTTGCCGAGCATATCATATAATCCCCAGGCGTTGGGTTTTAATTGTCCTACATGGTGAAACTTGGTGTTGCTGTTTTCTTTAAAGTAACCATGTTCATTCAACACAGAAGCATCATCTCCGAACGGATAGGCTGTGCTGCTTCCTGCACGGCATGCATATTCCCACTCTGCTTCTGTGGGTAGACGGAAAAATATTCCAGTCGTTGAATAGAGCCATTTGCAATACATAATGGATGCGGCATGACTCATGCTGTTCGTAGGATGCTTGCCATCACGACCCATTCCCCACGTCAAATCAATATATTGAGGTGTGGCACGTGTTACTCCATCGAGATTTTTAGCCTGCGGCAATGTTACATCTTTGAAATATAAATCCCACTCGGCAAACGTTACTTCTTTAACCCCCATCCAAAAGGCAGTGACTTTAATTTCCTTTTGCGGACCCTCATCTTCATCCCTTCCTCTTTCTGATATATGGCTTCCAATCGTAAAGCTTCCTCCGGGTATGGCCGCCAGTTTAAAAGTGATGGAAGTGCCGGTTATGGATTGATCGTAGGTTTTGAAATCCTGTGCTTGCAAATAATGAGTACCTATTAAGAGTAAAGTGAGAGTTAAAAATGGTTTCATAAATTCATTTATTAGTTAATCGAAAAATGTTAAAAGTTAATCGTATGCACAAACCCAACGATTAACCTTTAACGATTAACTGTTCACTTCTTTTTAATAAGTGCCATATAAAATCCATCAAACCCATCCGAAGGCCAAACTCTCTTTTCTTCCATCAACTCAAACTTGCCATCTGCTTCCGCTATAAACTTTTGCACCTGATCTTCATTCTCTGTATGTAAAATGCTGCATGTGGAATACACCATTAAGCCACCAGGTTTTATCATCAAGCTATA
>JANOJH010000337.1:0-2889 GCA_031408135.1 Bdellovibrio sp.
CAGTTGCAGTAAAGGTCGATGGCACTACCGTGCTTTTTGTAACAATGGCTTGTTCGGCCTGCTGAACAGCGGCTTCTTTAATTCTGGATTTTTTGTCCTTCGAAAACAGCAGCACCATAACAAATGCTGTAGCCAGAATAGTCAGCGAATATCCGGTTTTCATGAAACTATTTTACTAAGCCAATTTCGCGCAGTCTTTGCATTAAGAATTCATGAGCAAGGATATCCCCGTATTTAGCACCATTACCGCGGCAAGAATTCAAACAACTTAAAACTGATTCCGGATGGGGGTGCATGAAAAACGGCATTGAATAACGGGAATTATTTGTGCCGTCCTGCGGGTTAATTACTCGGTGGGTGGTTGATGGAATCAGGTCATTTGTAATTCGGGCCAGCATATCGCCGGCGTCAACGATCAAAGCTCCGAAATCACTTTCGATGTCGAGCCAGGTTCCATCGCGATCTTTAAGTTGTAAGCCTGAAGTTGTTGCGGCCGGTAAAATAGTAATAAAGTTTATATCTTCATGGGCGGCCGCGCGAACACAGCGGGTGTCAATACCTTCAGGAATGGGCGGGTAATGTAAAAGTCGCAAAATCGAATTTCCTTCAACCACCATCTTTGAAAAATAATCTTTTTCAACCTGCAACGGATAAGAAAGTGCTTCCATCATTTGAATTCCGGCTGTTTCCAATTGGGAGTACAACTGTTCAAAGACCTGTCTGAATTCTTTGATAGAATCATCCGGCCAGATATTTTTCGGATAATATTTTTCAAAGGCATGCCCAGCGGGCACCTCGCGTCCGACATGCCAGAATTCTTTTAAATCCATGACTGGCGACCCTTTTGCGTGCTCTTTACCGAACGCCGTGTAGCCCCGCTGCCCGCCACCCATTTCTGAAATATAAGACTGCTTTTTTGCACTAGGTAATTTATAAAATTGCTCGAGAATCTGATAGGCTTTTTGCAAAAGTTCTTTAGAAACATCATGATCTTTCAAGATGATAAAGCCATAATCCTTTACGCCATGAAACAATTGTTCAATGAATTTTACTTTATCGTCCTGTGAACCATGCAAATACGATCCTAAGCTTAAGGTGGGTACTTTTCGTAATGTAACATTGGTTGGTGTAATTGTTTGCATAGGCACCCCTCTTAATTAACTGAAAAACTAATTGAAAAACCTGTCGTGCTACTTTTATCGAAATTAGAATAAAATATCAAAGACAATTACGTGATTTTTCGATGTGAATTCGAAGTGGATATCACCATCATAAAGCCTGAAAGCATGTTTATTTCGATATAAAGACTCTTTAGCTTCGAAACCTCGGTAAACGACGGGCCGCGGGTCCTGTTTCAACACTTCGGTAATCACATCCTGAAGCTCTTGTTTACCGGATTTCGCAGACCATTTTTGCAAAATTTCCATAGCCGCAGGCAAAAACTCAACAGAGATTTCGGGCATTTGAATTTCATCAGACCAGCCTCCGCGCGCGTCGGGCTGACTTTCAACTGAAGGCAGGTAAGGTTTAATGTCTAAAATCGGGGTTCCATCAACAAGATCGGCGCCGGCAAGTATCAGCCGGTCGTTTCTGAGTTCGACCATTTCAACCAAAGAAAGGCCGATTGGATTCGGGCGATGCGGTGAACGTGTGGCAAAAACCCCGATGGTTTGCCCCTCAAGTCTTGGTGGGTGAACTTTGGCATGAAATCTTGTCGACGTATTTAAATGAAAAATAAATTGCACCCAGATATGTGAAAATCCTTCGAGGCCCTGCAACGAAAGCTCTGGCTGAAATTCGGGCGTAATGACAAGTTCCGAATAGGCCTTTCGAACGAGCCCAGACTGGCGCGGCACTCCGAATTTATCAGGATAGCAAGACTTTAAAAACCCGATCGGCTTAAAAGAATATTCGGTACTCATACGGCAATTTTTTTCAGCCATTGATTCAGTTGAATTATATTTTCTTTTTCCATATTCAGCGGTTTGAAATAATACATTTCGTTTTCCCTGCGGCTGAATTGAATTTCAACGATCACATCTTTTGAAAAATTGATCTGGACGATCTGGCCTTCAATGTTGTCGGGAACTTTTGCAAAACTGCGAACGGCAAGTTCTTCGCTTGAAAGGGTTTTGAGCTCACCCCAAGGTTCTTTGCTTCCGAAACTGAACAGAATTTTCCGGTAGGATTTCAGGTTTATAACCTGTCGTTCCTTTTCAAGAACGCTCACGTGATTTGGCGGATTTTCCACTGCTTTTACCGGAGTTTTTATCTTAGGCATGGCATGAAAAGTATTCACGTCAATTTTCCAGACCAACTGGTCGATTATAAAATAGAACAAACCAATATTTAATAAAAATGAGGGCCATGCCAACGGACCTTGCCAAGCCCGGTTATTCAGATTCAGCACCTGAATAATCAGATGCGCACCGATCAGGGCTAAAACATATCGCCAAGCGCGTATAGTTCCACCCAGCATTTTAATTCCGATCGCAATACTGCAAATTGCAAGGATGTAACTGATCGGATTGCCGCTTTTCAGATGTGCAAGAATGTTGACCTGCGCCCAAGCTACTTTGTATTGAATCTTCTGAAGCCAAAGATGGAGGATAATATTGAAAAAGGGTGCAAGCACAAGCCCCATTCCGAATAGTTTAATTACTTTTTCGCGTTCAAGAAAACGAACGACTTTCATATCAAACCGCTTTTTTATCTTCGAGTTCGTCTTTGAAATTCATCTGAACGATAATATCATCCGGTTCGGATCTGGCTACGACCGGCGTGGGGATTTCTTGAGCCGGTAACGGCTGTGGTGCAGGTTTTGCCACTGCAACTGATTTTTCAACGGGCTCTGCCGCAGGTTCGGCAACGGCTGCCTTTAGATGCCGT
>JANOJH010000357.1:0-1513 GCA_031408135.1 Bdellovibrio sp.
GCCATAAATGATAGCAGTACCTGTCGAGAATGGATAATGAGGTGGCGCGGTTTGAGCAACGCAACGGATTTCGTTTGGATCGGCTGAATTAGAACCTCTTTGACGATAAAAATAAAAACGCATCCGGGGGTCTCCTTGTGATGCTAATGTTCCTGTGTGTCTGTCATAGCCGTAAAACATCTGCCACATCAGATAATTAGCCATATAGTCACCGGCACCTGTAATATAGTTTCCCACAAAACGAGGGTGACGAACATCCGGATCTGCATTGTTAGTAGCATAGCGGAAAATAAAACTATCCGACTGAGCACTCATTACACCGGCAGCATCAGCCAATGCAGCAGTAATGCCAGCGGTAGCCTTAGCCGCATCCGTAAGCCTTAAGTTTAAATACATTTTAAGCTTCAATGAGTTCGCTAAACGAATCCATCTTGTCGTATTCCCACCATAATAAAAATCAGTAATAAGAGGTGCTACAGCATTCGGTGGCGTCCTCAAATCGATAATGGCCTTATCCAACATTGCTATTATGGTAGGATATAACTCCTCCATTTTATCGACTACAGGGTTCAAAGTAATTTCTTTCTGAACTGCACCTGAAAAAGGGACATTACCAAAATAATCCACCAAAACAGACAAGGTGTATGCTTGAATGATACGGGTCATTCCGGAATGTACAGTATACTGTTTTTCATCGGCCTGCCTGATCAAGACATCACAATCTGTGAGCACATTGGCGTAAGCTGCCGACCAAAGTCCATCAAAGGACTGAGGGTTAGAAAAGTTCTCATATACAGAGCCCCCTGAATTTTGGAGACGGGAAACCTGCATTCCAAACGTACTGGCAGTATTGAAAAATCCAGCCATACCGATCTGTATGTTATTCAACAGTAAGCTAGGATTTGTCTGGCTAAGCTTTACTGCATTAGGGTCATCTAATAAATCCAGGTTACACGAGGTAGCCAGGATAATCAAGCCCGTTATAAAAAATGATTTTAGAAACTTCATAATGAGTTGAGTTTAAAGTTTAGAAAGTAAGCCTTAGTACCACACCATACCTCCTTGCACTTGGGCCAGTCAAGTAATCAAACCCGGCACCATTTCCCACACCCGTACTCAATACTTCAGGATCGAAGTTCACGTTCTTAGGAACATTCACAGCATTAAACCACAAGTTGTTTCCGTTGAGTTGTAAGGATCCTGCTTTGAATGGTGTCTTACCTAAAAGGTTCTTCGGAAATTCATATGCAAGGGAAATTTCACGCAGGCGGATAAAGGTACCATCAAATATAGAAGTATCATCTGTGCCGTTGAATTGAACATTAAACCCATAATCAGCTGCAGTTACTTGCTTATCGTTAGGGCGATAACCATCTACGACACCATCATTGTTAGCATCTACCTCTAACACGCCTGGCAAAATAAACGTCTGGTCATATCCATATTCTACATCAGTTGATACTACACCACGGCCAATGGTAGCGGAAGGGGTTGATGCATACATATCACCACC
>JANOJH010000368.1:0-1231 GCA_031408135.1 Bdellovibrio sp.
TCCATAAAAGCAACTACGAATGAAACCCTCGGCTATGTAGGCAGACAGGAAGGTGTGAATGCATATGCAGTGGCATTGATAAGATCATTAAAAGATAGACCATGAAAACGCTACTATTATGTTTCGTTTTTTTGTCATACTGTTTTCTTATCGGTTGTGACAATGAAAAGCCTTTAGAAGAAATCGATCCTCTCGTAATTGAACCTAATCTTTGTGATTCATCAGGTGTTTTAAAAATGAAATTATATGCAGAGGTTTGGATTGGCTGGGACAGCGAGTGGAAGGTAATAATTGGAGACTCCGCAAGGATAGCCGATTATGGAGGGTGGGTGCCTTTTCTGTGTCCAAGCCTACCGGATAGCCTTCGGCAAAATGGGCTCGAATTAATAATTTCGTATTCGGATAAATCCCGAGTCCTGGGTGATCAGGGTCTAATTAGTAGAGCCGAATTACTTTCGATAAAAAGGATTAGTGATTTTCCAGAAGAAGACCCGCGCAATGAAGAAAATATGGGTACATTTTATTTAAAGGATAATGAAGGCAAAAATATATTGATTGATAAAGGTTTGGTTTTCAGGAATGAAAATGAATGGACTGAATTTCTTGACTCTCAACCAGGAGCCATACCCAGCCGGAAGGTAGATTTTGAAAAGTATACACTGGTGGTTCAGGCTGTGAGGCACGGGGGTTGCGCATGGATATATAAAAGAAGCTTTGATGAAATTGGACTCCATGAGTATAAGTACAAAATTAGTGCGGAAATTTATGGAGGATGCAAGGTTCTTATTACTAAATTTCATTGGGTTACCGTACCTAAAATTTCTGAAACAGATATTGTTGTCTTTGAGTTTGAAGAGAAATTCCCATAGTGGAGATTAAAAAACATTCATTGCTTAACTCTGAATTAAAGCAAAATGAAGACTGAACATAAATATGAGATCATCTTATATTGGAGTAAGGATGATAAGGCTTTTTTGGCTGAAGTTCCTGAACTTCCAGGATGTGTGGCTGATGGACAGTCATATTTGGAAGCAATAAAAAATGTGGAGCCCGTAATTGAGTCCTGGATTGAAACCGCAAAATCGTTAGGACGATCTATTCCTGAGCCAAAGGGAAAATTGATGTATGCCTGACACTGTGCGGAATAAAAATTAAATAAGTAAACCCACATAGATATCACTCAGTGCCAAACGGCAACAAATGAAAAAAGCATTGCTCGTCTCCATCGAAG
>JANOJH010000412.1:0-12538 GCA_031408135.1 Bdellovibrio sp.
GCCAGTTTAACTTCTTACTAAACGCGCCCAACCGAAATCAAGAACGGATCCGCTTTTTGCTTCTCAGAAAAAGAATTCTTCGAATCAATATTCAACCATTTATTCTGAATCAAAATCTGCCCAATGGCCCCACCGAGCGAATTACCCGGTCCCAAAAGCATGAGTTTATCAGGACAGAATTCTTTAAGCGCAACGGTCACAGCTTGAGTGAAGTCGTAAGGCTGAACCACTTGGTGATCAAAAGTATATTGGTAAAGTTGGTGAAGGTCGGTGGCGTAATCCTGCCAGATGTGGCCACGTCCATCGATGAGTGGTAGTTGCGGTTTCTGAAAAAGTTCAAATGCTAAGGATTCAAACGCGCGCTGTGAAGTTTGGTGTAAAAGCGGTGTATGAAAAGCTGCGTGATTAATAAGTTGGAACGGATAGTTTTCATTTTTAGGAAGTTTTTTTAGGAGGTAATCGAGCGCTTTCTGATTACCTCCGATGACGATGTACCCGCCAAGGTTAATCGAAAGGAAAGCCTCGCATCCTTCAATTTTGTTGGCGTTAGCAATTTCAGTTTCAATAAGGAGTTTAGTTGAAGGCCAGATCTGCCAGTTCTCATCGATCATAGGGTAGATGATCTGGCCACCTATGTTGCCGTCTTTCATCATCGAGCCCATGGTGTTGATAACATCGAAGCCGGAATTGATATCGAGTGCACCGCCGCAAGCCAAAGCGATGTACCAGCCCATCGAATTACCGGTAGTAGCAACCACTTCGTATTTTTCGGTATCGATTGCTAAAAAATCCGCATAGCTACAAGCGTAGATAAGTGTTGAAGCATTTTCGCCTTTAGTATGCAAACCAGGTTTAAAAACCGCTTCGTTATCCAGTTCAGATATTGTTGGCATATTTAAAGCCGCACGTTTTTCATCGAGCGTATTTATAAAATTCTGAATTGTGCGATTTTCTTTATATTTTTTCAGGTAGCCCAAAGTTTCTTTAGTGTAAGTTCCGCGGCCTGGGCAAATAACCACAATTCTTTCTTTTTTTAGTGTGTTCATTTGGTTCCTAACATTTCAAGGCAGGTATCGATTATTTCATTTTTAGAAGGTAAACCTGCAGCGGCCGCAACGCCTAAAGTGATGAAGCAATCGTGCGCAGCGACCACTTTGATTTGCGGCGGTACCGGCATATTTTCAACCATCATTGTAACCAGCGCTTCAGAAAGCGAGCCGGTTTTGCGGCATTCATCTACGATGAGCACAGCTTTATCTTGCTGCATTTCATTTATGAGGGCGACTTTATCAAGAGGCGCAATCCAGCGAAGGTCGATAAGTTTAGTTTTGATATTGTGTTTTTGTCTTAAGATTTTTTCGGCCTGTTTGGCAAAATAAAATCCGTTCCCGTAAGTTAAAACCGTGATGTCGCTGTTTTGAGTAGTGCCGCTTAAACCAAACTGCCCGATTTTAATTTCTTCGTGCGGTGCCGGATATGGGAAGCTCCAACCTTTGTCGTCGGGTTCGTGGAGGTCTTTGGTCATGTAAAGGGCGATGGGTTCTACAAAAACGACGACGCGCCCGTTTTCGTAAGCTTCTTTTACGCACGCACGCATCATCTTAACTGCATCTGCACCGTTTGAAGGTACGGCGATGATAACTCCCGGAATATCGCGGAACACGGCAAGTGAGTTGTCGTTATGAAAGTGGCCGCCGAAACCTTTTTGGTACGGAAGACCTGCCACCCGCAGCACCATCGGATTTGTAAACTGCCCTTGCGAGAAAAACGGCAGGGTGGCGGCTTCGCCGCGCAGTTGGTCTTCGGCGTTGTGAACATAGGCTAAAAACTGAATTTCAGGAATGGGCGTAAAACCGTTTTGGGCGGTGCCAAGCGCCACGCCTAAAATAGATTGTTCATCAAGAAGTGAATTGAAAATACGTTTGGTACCGAATTTATTGACGAGGCCATCGGTCACATTATACACGCCGCCTTTTTGCGCCACGTCTTCGCCGAAAACAAGTGTGGTTGGGTACCTCAGTAAAATGTCAGTTAAGCCGTAGTTGATGAGTTTAGCCATGTGTTGCGGCGTTTGCAGTTTTGCGTATTCGCGGCCGAAAGTTTTTTCGCGTGTGGCTTCATCAATTTGGTTTGGCGCGGTTTTGGTATGAACATTGGCGGTAACGGCGCAACTGATCTCTTCGGGCAGCATCAGCTTGGGACGCTTAATTGTGTAATTACCAATATGCTGAATGCGTTCGCGAACGCGTTCGTAAAGATGAATGATTTCTTCGTTACTTAAAATATTATTCTCGATGAGGATTCGGGCCGAGTGCAAAAGCGGATCGTTAAATTCGAGCGCTTCGATTTTTGCGAGCGTCGAGTAACCGAATTCCATGTCGGAGCCGGCGTGGCCCAGAATGCGGATAGTTTCCATGTGCAGGAATGCGGGTTTGCGCTTGTTACGTACGAATTCTTCAACGGCTTTGGTTTTTTTGTAAACATCAAGAAGGTTGAGGCCGTCGGTTTTTACGTAATGCAGACTTGGGCGGTTTGAAAAATTATTTTCGATCCAACTTGGCGGTGTTGAAACCGAAATACCGATGCCGTTGTCTTCGCAGGCGAACACGATGGGCATTTTTATGTTTTGGTAAGCGGTCCACGAAGCGGCATTGATGGCACCAAGTGCGGTTGAGTGATTGGCCGAGGCATCGCCGAAATTGCAGAATACAACGCTGTCTTTTTGCATGAGCGAATCAATTTTTAAGTCGTGCGCTCTGGCGATGGAGAGTGCCGCGCCCATAGCTTTTGGCAAGTGTGAGGCGATGGTGCTGGTTTGCGGTGGAACCATCAGTGGATAACTGCCCCAGACTTTGTGACGGCCGCCGGCGATGGGGTCTTCACTTGAAGCGGCGAAGCTCAGCATGGTGTCATAGATGGGCGTTGAGCCCGGTAGTTGTTTTGAACGTTGAATCATCATAGCGCCGCTGCGGTAATGCAGGAAGGCCATGTCGTTGATGCGAAATACTTTTCCGAAAACGGCATTGCCTTCGTGGCCTGAACTTCCGATGGTGTAAAAACATTGGTTTTTGTTTTTCAGAATGCGAGCCAGTAAATCGAGATGCCGACTGACGACCTGACTTTCAAAAAGATCGATGAGTTCCATGCTTGTCAGTCCGGATTCGGATAGAGTTGCGTGAGTGCGGGCGCTGGGAAGTTGCCCTGTTTTCACGCGGAGAGTGAAGTTTTCATCGACGATTTCTGCTCGGTTGTACATAATATGGGTTAAATAATAGCTGTTTGCCTTGCCTGAGGCTAGATCCTTTGTTAAAAATTAATCTTTAATTATTTAGCAGGTTTTATTTAATTTAGGAAACAGGAGAGTTTTGCATGGCTGCTTACGAATCACTCAACTATATGGATGAAGATTCTTTATTTGCTGAAGATGAATTGATGGTCAGAAATACCGTCAGATCTTTTGTTACTGAAGAAGTTATGCCTACTTTGCAGGAAGCTAATCGTAAGGAAGAGTTTCCGAAGCATTTGATTCCCCGCTTTGCACAAATGGGTTTGTTAGGTTCGACCATTCAAGGCTACGACTGCCCGGGGCTTGGTCATACTGCATATGGTCTTTTGATGCAGGAGCTGGAACGGGCCGATTCAGGGATTCGTTCTTTTTGCTCGGTACAGGGCGCATTGGTTATGTATCCGATTTTTGCCTATGGATCTGAAGCGCAACGTAAAAAATATTTACCTAAATTAGCCAGTGCCGAATTAATCGGTTGTTTTGGATTAACAGAGCCTGATGCGGGTTCAAACCCGGGCGGTATGCTGACGCGCGCCGAAAAAGTTAAGGGCGGTTACAAACTTAACGGCAACAAAATGTGGATTACCAACGGCAGTGTTGCGGATATCGCGATTGTGTGGGCACGCCTTGATGGTGTGGTTCGCGGCTTTATCGTCGAAAAAGGAACGGAAGGTTTTTCAACGAGTTTAATGAAGGGTAAGTTTTCATTACGCGTAAGCGTGACGTCTGAATTACATCTGCAGAATTGTGTTGTACCGGAAGAAAATATTTTGCCGAATGGTGAAGGACTGAAGGCGCCGTTGGGTTGCTTGACTCAGGCGCGTTTTGGTATTGCCTGGGGTGTGGTGGGTGCTGCGAATGCGTGTTACTTTGAAGCTTTAAATTATGCGAAAGCCCGGGTTATTTTTGATGATAAGCCGCTGGCCGCCTATCAATTGGCGCAGGCAAAGCTTGCTAAAATGGTTCAGGAAATCACGAAGGCGCAATTGCTTTCGATTCAGCTCGGTAAATTAAAAGAATCGGGCCGCTTGCAGCCACACCATGTTTCGCTTGCGAAAATGAACAACTGCAGAATGGCGCTGGATGTGGCTCGCGACGCACGCGACATGCTGGGTGCGAACGGGATTATCGATGAATATCCGGTTATCCGCCATTTAATGAATCTTGAAACGGTAAATACGTATGAAGGTACTGAAGATATCCATCGCTTGGTAGTGGGTCAGCAGATTACCGGAATGCCGGCTTATAGATAATTCTGGGCTGGCTTGTTTTATTTTTTTCAAAAAATTAAAAAATGACGATTTGAATTGAACACTCTTCATCGAAAATTTTGAAGGGGATGATGATTTGCGGGTAAGGCGAACCCCAGTCTGCCAAATCTTCGGTACGTCCGGGATTCGGTAAAGTCAGTTGCAGCAGAAAACCTTTTTCATTTAGTTTGGTTTTTGCATTGCCGTAGCACATGTTGGAAAACTCACCGGCGCAATCGAGCACTTCAGGCGATTCCAAACCCACATGTTCAGAAACCATTCGTTCATAAAGCTGAACAAGAACGGTGCGGGTAAAATGAAATCGGATCTGGCCGACGTAATTTCCCGATTCAAGATCTAAACAAACACAAATATCAGACTTGGCTTTCCAGTCTTTTTCAATATAGGGCGCATCGAAAACTCCCTTGAGAGAAGCCATAATCTGTAAAGTCTCAGCTACACCACTGGAGAAGCTGGTGATCACTTCTGCATTTAAAAATGGATGTTCTCGGGGTAACTTTGCTGCGGCACTCATGCTTATGCCGCATTACCCGGAAAAGTTTTCTTGAATACGACCTCAAGTTTTCCTTTGAGAGTTGACGGACTGAATGGCTTGATAACGTAATCACTGACACCCGCTCTTACAGCTTCGATAATCTGTGATTGTTCACTTTCAGCGGTTATCAGCATAAAAGGTAAAGCTTTGTAACGTGAATCAACTCTGCATTTTTTCAGCAGGTCGATACCCATCATATTCGGCATATTCCAGTCTGACATAACAACTTCAACCGGTTCGGCAGTGCCGGAATATTTTTCGAGAAGTTCATAAGCCTTGATTCCATCGGCCGCCTCAAGCACATTTTCATAGCCGAGGTCGAACAAAGCTTTTTTAATAACTTTCCTCATTGTACTGAAGTCATCGACTATTAAAAATCTTGTTGTGCTCTTAAACATTGTTCACTCTCTTTCTATACTCTACGTATGCCTATCTTTATCGGAAACCTGCTATAAATTCTAAATATCCAAAATAAAATAAAATTCACTTTACCTTCGTCTAGCCGGCAAGTTTGCCGAGTTTTTTTCTCGCCAGCGACATAATCTTCTCGGCAATATCCGGCAGGGGCAAAACGTGGTCGATTGCACCGGCTTCAAAGGCGGCTTTCGGCATTCCGTAAACAACACAAGTGCCTTCGTCCTGCCCGATTGTAGCAACCCCGATCGATTTTAATTTTTTTATTTCACGTGTGCCGTCGTTACCCATGCCCGTAAGTACAACGGCTGTGGCATTTCGGACTTTTGCGTCAAACGCCGATTTAAAAAGGTAATCAACCGAGGGACTGTGGCGACTATCAAAGGCTTCATCACTTATACGAACGACTGTTTTGCCGCCCACAATTTTAATACCCATTTGTTTACCGCCCGGTGCAATAAGCACGCGGTTTGGTTTTACTTCGTCATTATTTTCGGCTTCTTTCACTTCGAAAGGCATAAGTGTATTCAGACGGTCGGCAAATGCCTTCGAGAAAAATGCGGGCATGTGCTGCACAATCAGAATCGGCGGAATTTCCTTCGGCAATTGTTCAAGAATGCAACGGACAGCTTCAACGCCGCCGGTAGAGGTTCCGATCAAAACCAGGTGCTCCTGGTTGATTTCACCGGCCGGCAACATCACTTTTCTGGAATTCGCGGATCTTCTGAAACGTTTGGCTTTCGCCGCGATTTTCAGTCTTTCAAGCATTGCCGGTGTGCTGATGCTCAGATTTTTCATGTCGGGTTTTTTAATATAATCAATTGCACCTTCGGCCATGGCTTCCATGACGTAGGGTCCGTCTTCCTCAGAAAGTGCCGAAATCATAACAGTCGGAATAAAGTGTTTCTGCTGAATTTCTTTCAGTAACTCAATACCGTTCTTTTTCGGCATATGGATATCAAGCGTGATGAGATCCGGTTTAAGCTCTTTGATCATTTTTTCGGCCTCGAAGGCATCTTTGGCAACGCCGACAACTTCAAAGCTCGGATCTTCCGAAAGAATTTTAGTCAGCAATGTGCGGATCGATTCGGAATCGTCGACGATCAACGTTTTTATTTTTTTAGCTTTCGCAAGCGTGCTGAACGGAACCGGCGAAGGTTTCGCTGTGGGCACCAATCTTGGTGCGGCTGTCGGTACTGGTGTGCGGGCAATTGGTGCCGCCGCTCCGTTTGTATGCAGCTGCTTCAGTACGGTTTTGATCTTTGAACGGATCTCATTGCCTGAGTTAACAAGATTTTCTTTTGTGGGTTTTTCAACGTAATCCAGTGCACCGAGTGCCATTGCTTTTTTTGCAATGGAGTCATCATCCCGGCTGATGGCCGAAACCACAATGACCGGTGTTTTATCTTTTCGACGTTTCAAAAACTCAAGACCATCAATCAGCGGCATGTGCAGATCGAGCGTAATGGCATCGTATTTTTCAGTTTCCAGTAATTTGAGGGCTTCTTCACCGTTCATCGCTTTATGTTTAATCCGGAAGCCTTGCTCACCCGTTAAGACCGCACCCAGTAAGACGTGAATTGTATTGGAGTCGTCAACGCAGAGAATATCCAGAATTTTGTCGGAAGCACGTGCGTAGGTGGGCAAAGTCAAATTTCTTGGCTTGCCTGCGCAGCTGCGCTCTTGATAAACCGACGGGCCAACGGATTCTACCGCAAGATTCAGCCCCTGTAAGGATTCTGATACTCCTAGCACCAATGAACCTGCAGAATCGAGTTTGGCCAGCAACTTTGCTGAAATCGCCTCGATCTGCTGTGAATTAAAATAAATAAATACATTCCGGCAGAAAATCAGATCAAATTTTTCATTTTTTCTGAATTCACTGGCCTGAAGTAGATTTAAAGTCGTGAAATGGCATTTTGACTTCAGACTGTCGCGCACCTTTGAATAATCACGTACATTTTCCTTACCCTGAATCCAATGCTGACCAAGATACATGGCCGGCGATTTGTTCAGTTCATTTGTGCGGTAGACCCCGTTTATCGAAGCTGCAACCGACTCGCTGTCGATATCCGTTCCCCAGACTTCAAAGCTCAGATGCGGAGCCAGATGCTTTAAATGATAATCAAGAAACATGGCAAGCGAGTAGACCTCTTGCCCAGTACTGCAGGCCGCAGACCAAACGCGAATTTTTTTATCCTCACGTTTTTCGGCAGTGGTGATAATTTCCCTGAGTTTTCGGTTCAATATAAATTCAAACTGTGAAAATTCTCTGAAAAAATAAGTATGATGCGTCGTTAACAATGAAACTAGCGCCTCGGTCTCGTTCTCTTTGTTTTCGAGCAGATAAGATAAGTAATCGTTGAAAGTGCGCAGCGAAAGCTTCGACATTCTCGACTTCAAACGGTTTTCGATCATCGGATATTGTTTTTCTCCGAGTTGAATACCGGCAATATTTGAAACAATTCGGGCAACTTCTTTTATGACATTGCCATCTTCGTCAAAATTATAGTTGATCAAACTAAGCCTCCACGCTTATTCACTGAATCCAGGGTCGTCTCCGGAAGGAGTCTTACCGTCATAACCGGCCACTTTTTTGTACTCAATTAAAACTTCTTCAGCCTGTGCCTTTTTTCGAACCGGCGGCACGACCGATTTTTTGTGTTCAAATTTCAATACTTTCCTGTTCACCGCTGTACGAGCCGCAGCAACCGGTGCAACCGGTTTTCTGGCCGTTGGCTTAACAACCGGTCGGCTGGGCACCGTCGGCTTGGCATAATGTTTAAAGTCACCTGCACCATGGATATAAGAGTTCAGATTTTTAACGATGCGATTGATTGAATCAGATTGGTGACGAAGCTGTTCTCCGGCGGTTGACGAAGCCTGAGCCACCGCTGAATTCTGATTCGTAACAGTTTCAAGCTGATTCATGGCATGTGAAACCTGCCCGACGCCAAGACTTTGCTCGCGCGAGGCCGTTGATATTTCAACTACCAAGGTATCAACCGACTGAACGCTGGTTAAAATCTCGTCTAAGGACTCTTTGCAGTTTTTTGCACGTTCAGCACCGAAATTAATTTTTTCTTTACTGACCGTCATAATGCGATCAACTTTATTTTTAGTGTCTTCGATAATAAATTCAACACGGCCAACAGAATCCTGCAGCATGCTGGTGATTTCTTTTGCCGCGCCGCCTGAGCGCTGCGCCAGTTTTCCGATTTCGTCAGCAACAACCGCAAAGCCGTAACCGTACTCGCCCGCCCGTGCCGCTTCTACGGCCGCATTAAAGGAAAGCAGTTTTGTCTGAAACACGATATCATTAATCACTTGAGTCTTTGTGGAAATTTCGTGGATCAGCTTGGTAATTTCTGCCAATTGCTTATTGGAGTCATGCATCTGATTTGAAAGATCGTTATTATTGCTTTCGATTTCATTGATGGCGGACATCATGCTGTCGACGATGTGGCGGCCCTGCTCGGCCGACAATTTGCTGCCGATCGAAAGTTCTTTTGATTTAATTGCCGCTTCGGAATTTTTATGAATCATGGCGCCGATTTCATCTATCGTAGCAACGGTCTCTTGCAGTGCTGCGGCCTGTTGGGTCGCGGCAGAAGACAACTCGGTTGCGCCGCTTGCGATTTTTTCTGCTACTTCATCAAGGCTGCTGGTGTTCTGTGAAAGATCGCCGGTAAGGCGTTCGACGGTTTTTGAAATTCGGAACCCCATATACACCGAAAATCCCAGCGTCAGGGCCGAGATAATCGAGAACAACCAGTAATAACTGGTTAAGGCCCCTTCAGCTGTCGTGTGGCCCGAAAGCGACCAGAACGAACCTGAAATCAGAACAATGTTGCAGGCCAGAACCAATCCGGAAATCTTGTATTTTAATGAAAGCGTATTTAGAAATTTCATTTTTGTCCTTAGCTCGCTATTTTTACTTGTTGGTTCAAGACGAGGTGGTCCTCGATCGAGAGCGCTTTTGCGATTGAAATTAATAAAATCAGTTGCTCATTGTGCCGGTAAATATTTTCGATGTAATCCGTTGCTTTGGTTTCTTCCATCTTTGGCGCTTCGGTAATATCTTTCATGTTGATTGTAATAACCGCATTTACTTTATCTACGACCACACCCAATAATTGCTCACCGAGATCCAGAATCATAACCGAGGTTTCACTGTTGTTCTGGGTTTTAAGTCCGATCTTGGTGCGGAGATCCATTACCGAAATCACTTTTCCGCGCAGATTCATTATCCCGAGAAAATAGTTCGGACACTGCGGAATCGGAGTAACTTCCGGAAGCCCCAAGACTTCTTTTATTGAAAGTAACGGCACACCGTATTCCTGGTTACCCAGATTAAAACAAATATACCGGTTGCTGTTGGTATTATTATTGACGTTAACTTTCTTTTCGCCATGATTGTTATTTATGTGTGAGCTCATGCAACCTCTTTTTTACTTAGTTTGTTAGTTTCATTTATTAAATGTGGACTATCTATTTGGGTGATTTCCCGTAACAGCAGATCCTGGGCCTCTAAGATCAGGCAGGGCTTGCCGTCTCCAAGAATTGTTGTGCCACTGATTCCGATCATACCTTCCATATGATCGCTCAGGCGCTTAACCACAACCGGTTGCTGTGCGATGATGTCGTCAACCAGAATGGCGTATGGCCGATTGTCATTTCTGAAAACCATGGCAATCATATTTGTTTCAGCCTTGTGACGTTTCAGCGCAAAGAAATCCCCCAGGTGATAAAGCGGCAGATTTTCTCCGCGCAACATCAGCACTGTACCGAGGTTTTTTTCTTTATAAACCTGAGCCGGCTGCGGCTGCAGAGTTTCGTAAACATGACTTAATGGTAATACATATTTCTGGCCGCCGTACGTTGCAATCATCGCATCAACAATGGCAAGCGTCAGTGGCAGCGTAATTCTGAAAGTAGTACCTTGCCCCAGCGTGGATTCAACTTGAATTTCACCGCCGAGTTTTTCAATATTGGTTTTAACCACGTCCATTCCGACGCCTCGGCCGGAAATTTCAGTGATAGCTTTCTTAGTAGTGAAGCCGGGTCTGAAAATAAGTTTAAAGCATTCTGCTTCCGTAAGCTCTTCGCTTGCCGCGATGAGGCCTTTTTCAATGGCTTTAGCCCGCAAAAACTGCGGATCAAGTCCGCCGCCGTCATCGATAACGTCAATAACCAGTTTTCCAGAACGGTGGTATGCCTTAAGCTCAACATTGCCGATAGTGGATTTTCCGGCCGCTAAGCGCTTTTCGGCGCTTTCTATTCCGTGATCTACTGAATTGCGGATCAGATGCACCAGTGGATCGTTGATGTTTTCAAGTACGTTTTTATCCAGTTCGGATTCTTCCCCTACCAGAATAAGATTGATTTCTTTTTCGAGCACTTGCGCCGTGTCGCGCACAATTCGCTGCATCTTCTGAAAAATAGGTTTAATCGGAACCATTCGCAGGCCCATTGAGATGTCCTGAATTTCTTTACTTACTTTACTTAACTGGTGCATGGTCTTTTTGAAATTCTGATCATTCATGCCTACGCCGTCTTTGCTCTGTGCAAGGACGCTCTGTAAAATCACCATTTCGCCGACAGCATTTAAAAGTTTATCAACTTTGCTGCCCGCTACGCGGATACTTTCATCGAGTGCCGGCGGTTTAGCCGCAGCTACAGCTTTTTTTCTTTTCTGAAATTCTGTTACGTTATTGATGGGTTCCGGCACAGCCACATCCTCGTGAACCGAAACCGGAGCTTCAGATTCAACCGGTGAATCTGCAACCACCGCCAGTTGTAGCACTTCAGAGCCGGCTTGCTTATTTACTTGAGTGAAATTTTTCATTTCTTCCAGGATTAATCCTGATGGAAGATCCGCATCCAGATTAACCCGCAGCTTCAGAATCATATCATTGACAAAATCAGTTGTTTTAAGTAACAGGCTAACGACTGCGCCTGTAATTTTGAGCTCGCCGTCTTTTACTCTGAGTACGAAGGATTCGAACTCGTGCGTAAACTGACCAAGTTGATCAAAACCGACTGCTTTGGAGGAGCCTTTCAAATTATGCGCAAGCCTGAAAATATTGTCGATGTGTTCTTTGTTGTCAGGATCGCTCTCCAGACTTAAAAAAGACTGTTCAACGTCAGTAATAGACTGCTCGGCCTCATCTAAAAATCCAAGTTTTAGTTCTCTTTCAAAATCATCCACGCTGAATACTTCCTATTTTCATACCTACTTATCGGCCGATGGCCATTTAAATGCAGTCTGGTTTTTAATAAAAATGGTCCAGTTTTTAAATGAGATCGGCTAAAATTCGATGAGTTTAGGCCTAAAGAGGTCAAAAATTAAAAATTGTTTTCAGGACTTTAGTCGCGGCCTTTAATGACCAGATTGAGCCAGTAAAAATTAACGGTTTGTTTTACATTTTTGAACCGCGCGGTTCCACGATTCCTTTCGTAATGCAACAGCCTTTGGTTTCTGACTTGGTGTAAATTCAGTTTCCCTTCTCCAGATACTTCTGATTTCGTCGAGATTTTTCCAGAGTCCGGCGCCAAGTCCGGCCAGGTAAGCTGCACCGATTGCGGTTGTTTCAATATGTACTGGTCGGTCAACTGGCATCAGCAGGTAATCGCTTTGCAGTTGCATAAGCAGATTGTTTGCGGCAGCCCCGCCATCAACTCGCAATTTTTTCATTTTCTTTTTCAGGTCTATTTCCATCGCCAGCAAAATGTCCGCATTTTGCAAGGCGATGGCTTCGAGTGTGGCGCGCGCGATATGGGCTTTCGTCGTGCCTCGGGTCAGTCCGGTTATTTCTCCACGCGCATTGGCATCCCAGTGTGGCGCACCCAGACCGGCCAGCGCCGGTACAAATTCAACTCCGTCAGTTCCTGCAACCTGCAGGGCCAGCTTTTCAACGTCTGAACTCTTTTCGATAAGTCCGAGTCCGTCACGCAACCAACCGACGGCTGCGCCGCAGATAAACGCCCCGCCTTCAAGTGCATACTGGGTTTTTCCTGAGCCCAGCCGCC
>JANOJH010000432.1:0-1815 GCA_031408135.1 Bdellovibrio sp.
TTGTAGTCCCGGCTTTGTATCTATCCTCCATTGAAAAGAAAAATCCTTTTCAATTGGTCAATCAAAAGCCCATCTATGGCCTGATGATGTTAATCACCGCTGGCATTGTTATTTTTTTTATGGCCACCAATTCTATTTTCATAGAATGGAATGCAAACATAACCCTACCAGAATCTCTCAAAGCATTTGAACGTTGGGCGCGTGAAAAAGAAGATATGGCCATGCAGATCACCACCTTCCTTACCAAGTTTGATTCTATCGGTGAATTTATTCTTGCGTTTGTTGTGATTGCTATACTTCCAGGCATTGGTGAAGAACTTGTGTTCCGCGGTTTGTTGCAACCCGAACTTCATCGCGCTACTAAAAATATCCACTTTGCCATTTGGATCTCAGCCATCATGTTCAGTGCAATTCATATGCAGTTTTTTGGATTTTTACCACGTGTATTATTAGGCGCTTTGTTTGGCTATCTTTATTATTGGTCGGGCGATTTGCGCATTTCTATGTTTGCTCATTTTGTTAACAATGGATTCTCAGTATTGATGATGTACCTCAACCAACTTGGAGTGGTGGACATGGATTTAGAAACCCCAGAAGCGGCACCGTGGTCTGTGGTAGTCGGCTTCACAATTCTTACTTTTGCTCTTTTAGTGTACTTGAAAAAATTCTACGAAGCCCGTAATACTTCACTTTCGTGATCTCGCCCCTTAAAAAATATAACAACCTTACGCAACGCATCATCACTGGCCTGCTGGGTTCTGCGCTGATCATTTTCGGTATTGTTTACAGCGAGTGGACTTACTTTGCGATATTCTTTTTCATCTGTATCGCTTCCCTGTGGGAGTTCTACGGACTTGCGGGCCTGGATGGAATGATACCGCAAAAATCATTTGGCACCATCTGTGGCATGATCATTTTTTGTCTTTCGTTTTTTATTGAGCAACGGAGCATTTCATATCGCTACTATTTTTTGATTTTTCCTTTGTTGGCTTGTGTGTACATGATCAAACTTTATAAAAAGTCAGAGCGCAAACCCTTTACCAATATTGCCTTTACTTTTTTGGGGATATTTTATGTTGCCATTCCTTTTGCATTGCTGAACATTGCTTCGTTTGAAAATGGATACTACAACTATCAGATCATGGTAGGTTGTCTTTTAATATTATGGGCCAGCGACACGGGTGCTTACTTTGCAGGCACGCGTTTTGGAAAACGAAAACTTTTTGAACGCATCTCGCCAAAGAAATCATGGGAAGGAGCAGTAGGCGGGGCAATACTTGCGTTCATCTTTGCATTTGTGATTGCCAATTATTTTGCAACACTCGCTTTCTGGCAATGGATGAGTATTGCAGTTATTATTATTATCGGTGGTGTATTTGGTGATCTGGTAGAGTCACTTTTAAAACGTAGCATTGAAATCAAAGACAGTGGCGACAGCTTGCCAGGTCATGGTGGGTTTCTTGATCGTTTCGATGGCCTGCTTATCTCTGCGCCTTTTATTGTGGCGTTTTTAGAAATTTTTTAATATCAGGATGAATTATATATAACCCTTCTGATGCCCAAGCACCAAATAGCGCTATCACTCTGATTATTAATCTATGATTACTCTACTTTTGTAGCGGCTCACCTGATGGGAATAAATCAGTTGAGATAGTTGCCGCTCATTACAAAAGTGAAACCCCATTCCTACAAATGATGTCTGGATGGCTGCCATTGCAAAGCAGCATGAATTCACATTGATCACTCGTGACAAGCACTTCAATGAAATAGAAGATTTAATGATCAGAAACAAGTAGACGATGCCAATTAACTTTT
>JANOJH010000445.1:0-3101 GCA_031408135.1 Bdellovibrio sp.
ACCGCGGCCTTTAGGCACTTTCTGAGTTACGCCTGTTACGTTCAGATAAAGGAACATTCCGTTTGAGCTACCGGGCACATTTGCAACCGATATCACCGATTTTGAATTTGCATTTTTAAGTTGCCACGTCGGCATACCCTGCACTTCGTAGCCGCCCGTTGCATTTTTGCCGTTCACCAGCAGTTTCATTTTTTTAAGTTCGGCTAGGTCTACCTTATCAATGCCGCGCGCCTGTTTTCCGAGCGCAAGAATTCCCCACGCCAATTCCTGCGTGGAATAGTAACCGCCTTTGCTCTGAAGCCCGGCCACGACCCGTCTTTTTAAAATATCTGCGGCCGGATTTTTCGGCCAGAGTTCATCCACGATCACAAGTCGCAGACCATCTGAACGCAGGGTTGACCAATAGGTGTAATAATTTTCGCGCGCACCGATAAATTGCACAGAAAGCAACTCCTCATCGCCGAGAATTTTTTTAAGTGAATCAACGTCGCCGAGAGTTTTGGCGGTTGCCGCCAACAAGAAGGCATTTTCACCCTGTTGACTCTGAAACTGCGAGGCCGTAACTTTCTGGCTTAGTTTTGCGAGGGTTTGCCTGAGTTCGCTAGTAACTTGCTTTCCGCCTTTTGCCAGCACGTAGAGCATCCAGGGGTCAGCCATCGTTTCGCCGTAATTGTTATCCGCAAGACTGTAAGGTTTTGCGCGCACAAACCCAAGCATAAATTGCAGCGCAGATTCAATCGAATCTGCTGAAACTTCGTAACCGAGTTTCTTGGCTTCGATCAACATAAAGGTGGCATAGGCCGTGCCCCACGGATTCGGAGTCAGATCTCCGGGCCAGTAACCAAAACCGCCAGAAATCGTTTGCATACTGAGCACGCGCGCAATGCCCTGATTAACCATATCTTTTATTGCCGGCGCTTTTCTAGAGCGCGTATCGACAAATTTCAGCAGATCTTCCATGGCCAGTAACGGTAGCGTGCCGGAAGTTGTTTGTTCGATGCAACCGTAAGGATAGTGCAGCAGATAATCAAGATGTGAAAGTTGCCCGAGGTACGGCATGTTGCTCAGTGTGGCCTGCACCTTCAGATAATCCGGGCGCCAGTCAGTCGGTATAACTTTTTCAAGCGCCACGCTATCACTAGGCGAATAACTTAAGTAAAGTTTTTGTTCGATGCCCTGTGGCCGCACCTGCAGGCTGAAGCTTTCACTGCTTACAACTTTTCCATCTTCATTTTTTACCGAAATGCGAATGTCGGCGGTGCCGTTGGCGCCAACAACTTCAACCGGAAACTTCAGCACTTTCATCTGATTGAGTGCAAGCGTCTGCGTCTGAATGCCGGATGCAATTTTTACTTCCGGCCCGTTTTCAATTGTAACCGTAACTTTCTGTTCTTTTGGTGAAGTATTGGTAACTGAAACCGGAAACAGAAATTTATCGCCCATCGTTAAAAAACGCGGCAGCGTCGACTGGATAACAATCGGATCGCGAATGGTAACATTGGCTTCACTGCCGCCCATTCGGCTTTTGTGACTGGCCACTACCATAATTCGCACTTTGCCCTGAAATTCCGGAATGTCAAAACTGACCGTGGCCTGCCCATTAGAATCCGACTTTACATTCCGGAAAAAAGACAAAAGCTTAACCGGTATATTCTGCGCACCTTTATTTTTAGCTTCGTCACCGCCGGGCGTTCCTTTGCCTTTTGCAATTCCGGCCATTGTCCAACCGATGGTTTCACTTGAATTTACACCAAGTCTGCGCGCCTCAAAAAACCTTGCAATAGGATCGGGGCTCTTAAAATCGGTCATTTGCAGAATACCTTCATCTACAACGGCAACGCTGTACTCGGCTGCGGCCTTGTGATCGTTGCTGATTTCGATTTTAAGTTCACGGCGGCTTTCCATAAGTTCTGGCGCTTTGATTCGCACTTGCATGCGGTGCTCGCTTGGAATGACCTGAATATTTTGTGCGCCGAAGGCCCGCGCCGGTAAAAATCTTTTGCCCTCTTGTGGATTTTTCAGCAACAGACCGGTAACGTAAAAATTCGGCAGCACCGAAGGCGCCTTGAACTCAACTTCAACTGTGCCGGGCTTTGCGACAGTGATCCACTTCGATTCATGCACGAGATTACTTTCTAAAGTAACAAGCAAACGACCCGCAAACGGCGCCTGGAACAATACCTTAAAGTTGTCTCCCGGTGAAAGTTTTGTTTTTGAAACTTCCAATTTCAGATCTTCAGGTTCGCGCACCGCAGGCCCGCGATTGCTGCTGTCGTAATACCAACCAAGGTAGCCCGTGTTGAGGTCGGCGGTGTAACCGGTTTTGGTGTCTTCGACTCTTACGAGCCATTGGCCCCAGCCTTCCGGCGGTGTAAAACTTATTTCAAATTGCGTATCATTCACCGTCAGGTTTTTTTCGAGGCCGGTCGGCACCACAACTTCTTCAACTTTCCAGTTGTTGGAACCCGAGTAGTCGTACGAGTAATTCCAGTGCTGATCAATCCTAAACAGGCGAGCTTTAAGGTTCGTTGAACGTTTAACGGCATTACCTTTAAAGTCGAAAAACCCGCCCTGAATTTTAATTTCAGTGGATTTTTTATCCAGTACTTTTATTCCGACGAGTGCATCGGTTGAACCTACAAGTGTGGTGGCGGTTTTCGATGTTACGCGCGAGCTGCCGGCTTCTTCAACGTCGGTTTTTGCACGCAGTTCATAAACCACCGGCAACTGTTTGCCGAGCTGATTCTGATAATTACAGCTGAAACCGGCATTACCTTTGGCATCGGTTTTTCCGGTTATTACATCAAGATTAATCGCTTTATTCAGCTCGGTCATATAAAAGCCGGTCGAGTAATCCGGATTTTTCGGGATTTTTTTAAAAGCCGGCGTCAATGTGCAACTCGCCTTAAATTCGCCCTCAACAACCGGTGGTCCAAAAAGATACAAAGCCTCCAGATTAAAAGTGGCTTCAGGTTTATTTATGTAGTCTTCATGTTCGGCTTTTACTTTTAAGCCGATCCGCTCGGGCACAAATTCCTCAACCAGGAATGAAAACTCATGTAACTGCAGTTTGCTGGTCCAAACCTGAGCGGTGTATTTTC
>JANOJH010000464.1:0-5983 GCA_031408135.1 Bdellovibrio sp.
CACATAAGCTTAAGTATCATTGAGGTCAGGTTTTTAGTTTTAAGGGGGTTCGTAGGTGGGAAATTTAATACATAGTAAACTATGGAAGTATGGAATATTCGCTTCAATAGGAATGCTAATATTATTTTTTAATAACTGTAAGTCGAGTTCGGAAAATGCAATGCAGTTGCAGTCTGTCGGAACGCCGGGCCCGAGTGGTAGCGAAGAATTGTCGCTACCGACCGGTACCGGTGCTACCGGCACTTTATGCGAACAGGACATAAAAAATCTTTATGCCCGCGGCTGGCAGAAATTCCTTTTTACTAACTGCTCAAGCTGTCACTCGAACGGACCTGGTAAAGGCCGGTTCGCCAATGCGGAAATCAATCTGGCTTATTCAGAATTCGAATTGGTCGGTTATACCAAGGTTTCCAGCAATGCAACTAACGCGGGCCACAATGCGCCTTACACAGGCCTGCACCACACTCAAATCGTCAACGAACTTAAACTTGAATGGCAGAAGGGTCTTCAGGATTTTGCAACCTGTTCCGGCACCACTGTTACGGTTCCGCAGGCAACTCAGATTGAGAAAATTAATTTTAAATCGACAGATCAGGTTATCGGACTGGCAAATGCCGGAGACAGAAAAGTTTTGACCTGGACTATTAATACCGATTTGACCCGCGTAAAAGGTACCGGTGCAGTGCCAACTGTTCCCGGCGCTAAATTTTCGATAACTGTTACACGGCTGCTGACTGCCGGCGGCTTCACTTATTATACGTTTTCCTCACCGTCCTTTTGGGGCGCAACAACGGATGCGCATATTGAAGGAGTTTTTATTAACCTGAATGGTATTCTTCTCACTTACCCGACCACTTTCAGTTTCATTTCGAAAGATGTTCGAATGGGAACCCTTAATGATCTGTCGGGACTGATTTCAACCGGTTCATTGGTTGCACCTAAAGTGGTAAGCCCTACAGATACATTATCGGTTTCATTTATCGATATTAAATCTATTGTAATGCCACCGCCGCCGCCGCCAACGCTTGTGAATCTGGGCGGCGCAAAAACAGTTCTGGTTGCAAAGGGCAACGGATTTATAGATATCAATGTTACCCTTTCAAGCGCCGCTGTTGAACCGGTCATTGTTACCATTGCCGAAAACAATGACCTTTGCGGAACTGCAGGAACAATTACAAATTCGAACACCCTGTTCAAAGTTGCGAGCGCAACGTGCTTACCGGATGTTTACGCCGCCGTCTGCCCGGGGGGCTCTTGTATCGCTGCCGCGAAAGATTTCGGAAAAGCCCGCCAGGATGTCGGCGCAACATTTAAACGCTATGACTGGGATTTTAAATTTCCGTCGAGTTCTGTTTCATTTACGATCGGTGAAAGTTCGAAAAATTTGCGCGTGTACTTCTCGAAAGACATTCGCCGCGAACAGAACCGCGTTTTAACTCTGGATATTGCATCCGTGCTGGGTTCGGGTGTGACTATCGGTGCCAACAAAACAATTCAATATGTCTTAACCAAACATGATAATCCGATTCCGAACGGCAGTACTCTGACTTTCAGTGAATTGATGAGTACGACTTCGGGAATTCTGGGCCAGAACTGTACGGCTTGTCACAACTCGACAGATTTTGCCGGCAACTATGACATGACCGACCACGAATTGATGATCAAGAACGGAGTGCTTGTTCCATTCGACATCACCAGTAAGATGTATCTTCGTATGCATCCGACGCCGGAATTCCTAGGCAAACCGATGCCTTTGAATGGGTTCCTCACCCAGGATAAAATTCTTGAGGTTGAACTCTGGATCAGAGGCGGAGCGCTGAACAATTAATTATGAAACTATAGAACGTAAAAGCAGGAGTTTAAAATGTACTCAAAAATTAAAGCAAAACTAAAATTAATCATCACGATGATCTTCGGTTTAATTGTATTGATCGCTTACCAGAATTGCTCGGGTGGCAAGAAGGGTGATGCCGGTGGTTCTCAGGACTTTGCTTCCGAACAGACCATTGTTTCCAATAAAGCCCTGACGATATTAGCAACGAAATGTTCAAGCTGCCACGACAGCACGATTAAGGCCGGCGGCGTTGATGTTCTTAATCTTGATGAAATGCTGGCTACCGGTGTAGTTGTTCCGAATGAACCTCTCCTCTCACAATTATTTACCAGGGTGCAATCGGGCCAGATGCCACCGAACAAACCCCTCAGCGTTGCTGAGATCCAGACTATTTCAGACTGGATTGAGCTTGGATTTAAGACCGCACCAGTCCTCGGAACCTTACCGCCGAGCACAGCCATTCCACTGGGGCCGACCTTTGCCAGTATCAATGCCAACATTCTCTCAAAACGTTGCCTCGGCTGTCATAATGTAGGGAATCCTTCCGGCGGAGTCAGCTATTCGACTTATGCTTCAGCCATGAATACCGTTCAGCGAACTTTACCGTTACAAAGCACGATGTACACCTCCGTGGCGGTTCGGATGACAATGCCTAAGTCGGGCGGTGCTTTAAATACGGCAGAAATCAAAGCGATTTTTGATTGGATTACATCTGGTGCGGCTCAATAATTAAATATTGATCTTGTTGATTTGTCGCCGTCTGATGATAAAGTAATTCAGAAGAAAATTATTTGGGAAATGTCATGATTAAATTTATTTTTGTTTTTTCACTTTTTAGCCTGGTAAATTTCGCATTTGCGCAGGAAAACACAGTTAAAGCCTATTTTGTACTTAATCCGATGGGCGATTTTGTCGGAACAATGAAAGTTATCAGCGGCAGCGTGAGCCTGCAGGATGGAAAATTTAAGGGAAAGAACATCGTTGTTGACCTTAAAAGCTTGTCGACCGGAATGGAATTACGTGACGATCACGCCAAGAACAAATACCTCGAAGTTAAAAAATACCCGACTGCTGTGCTGTTGGAAGCCGTCGGTGCCAATGGCGTTGGAAAAGCCCGCATCAAAATTCGGGATAAAGAGACTCTTGTTAATGGAACTTATAAAGTTTCAAGTTCAGGTAAGAACTTAAAGGCCGAATTTAAAATAAAATTATCAAGCATCGGTATTTCGGAGGTAAACTTCAAAGGCATCGGCGTTGAAGATGAAGTTCGGGTCGAAGTTGTAGTGCCGGTTGTTCATGGAACCGATACAAAATCGACTGCAACCAAAAAAAGCGCCGCGACAGCTAAACCTGTCGCCGCTTCTGCAGCAAAGACAACAACTCTAAAAGCGCCTCCGAGCGCAGTACCACCTAAAAAATGATCCGGCCTATTTTAATCCTTCTTGTCGGAGCCGTAGTTTTTTCGTGCGGAAAACCTGAAAACAGTTCTTCTCAGGACCGCGCACTTTATACGCGCCGGGCCTCCGGTTCGTCGCAGTTCAACGCGGCCGTAGCTGCCATTGCTAACAAGTGCAGTGAATGCCATGCCTCTTGGTCCGGTTATAGTGAGGCCGATTTTAAACAGTCAGGGCTAATCGTGGGTGCCAACATTGATTCATCTAAGATGTATTACCGCAGTCAGACCGCTTCAAGCGGACCGGGCCCACGAAATATGCCTTCTGCAGGACGACCGACATTTACGGCAGTTGAAACCACGGCAATTGTTGACTGGATAAATTCAGTCGCGCCTTAACTCCTAGCGCCTCTAGCCGATTTTTCTATAATTGATTTTCATCATTCGTTACTGACTTCTGATTTGCGTAGCAAATCAGAAGTACCATCCGAAAGTCAGACGACTTTAAAAGTAAAATTTCTTGAGGATGGAGTGCAACGGGCCAGTTGCCCTAAAAAATCCGGTTAATCGCGATCGAGTAAGCTAATGATTTACTGTCGCTCATTGTACCGAGTGATTGAGTTAACCGGACTTCCTGAAATATTTCATAATCGATATCCAGAAAAAGCCCAAGGCTTGTTACCGCGCCAAGGTTATCGATTTTACGATTATTCAGCACGAAGTTAGGTCCGTAGGTAAAAGTTCGGGTTGAACGCCAGATAATTTTGTTTGAAAGCCAGATTGAAGAAAAATTTCGGCGTGGCGTCACGGCGTTTGACTGCTTATGAACATCGGCAGTTCCTGACATCATCGAAACCGACGTTAAGTTCCGCATCCGCTGGCTAAGGTTCATCTGGTAGCCGCCTGAAGCGCCAAGACCGGTAAAAGAAGTCAGCGCATTGCTTTCAACATTGGAAACGATGACCGGCACAAGTTCCTGCCAAGAATTAGAAGACACACCGACAACGAACTCAGCATTGGCCTGACTCATTGCGAACACTGATACCAAACTAACCGCTAATTTTACCATGCTACAAGCGCCTGACCTTGAAGGTTCCATTGATCGGGGCTGGTGTTTTCCTGTGCGATACTTCTGACATTCACCAGTTCTATCCGCATTTCAGTTTTTTTCCAAGGAAACAACATAAAGCCCATTGCCAGTTGGTTGGTTTCGCTGCCGGTTGAAGAACTGAGCTCGGGCTTAAACGTCTGAAAAGTTGTCATAAAGTTATAACCCTGACTGAGCGAAATAATTCCCTGCAGAAAATTGTAATAGCCGCGGTTATTGCGTTCGACAGAGGTTCTGGAGTAGTTATCGTAAACGCCCAGCTCAAAAAGAAAACCTTTACCTTTGGCAAATCCCAAGCGGGATATAAACGCGTACCGCTTTTCAATCTTGTAATCATTTTCAGACATCAGCACTGAACCGCCGGCTGCAAAGGTTTTATCAAAAAAATACTCACCCGATGCGGCGATACCCAATTGACGCAGTTCTTTTTCCTGACCTAGGTTTCCTAGGAATACATTTCCGGAAACATCGTATTGGTCGGTTGCCTTTTGAACAACAACGCCGTGGGCCTGATCGCTTTGTCCTAATCCGATAAGTCCTCTGTTAACCGCAGTATGGTCTGGATGGCGGATACCGTAGGTTTTATCGAGTAGGCCAGCGTAGACAATAAGCCCCTTATCCATAATCCAACGGACGTAGTGACGTCGTGAAGTCCAGTTCGGTGGTGGAGCTTCATTACTGCTCTGAAAACGGCGCGGAGTGGGCTGGTAGCCATAGTTTGTAATCAGACTTAAAGTATTTTTTTGATTAAAATGAAATACGAGATCGATATCACCTTGCATGTTGATCCAGCGGGTAGCCTGCTTTGAACCGCCGGCGTCACTGACGAGTGCAAGACCGCGATATTTAATTCCGGGACGGATCCACCATGGGATTTGCGTTGATCCGAGAAAACCAGATTCTTCTGCCAATTGATCGCCGGTTTTACTGGTGAATTTACGCGAGGTCAGCTCTGAGGCAAAAACGGCGCGGCCGTAATCATTCAGCGAACCACCGCCATTACCGTTGTAATGACAGGTTAAGCATGACTTGTATCCGTAAGAAATGAGGTTGGGATAGGCCCAAGCAGCGCTTGAAATCAGGATAGAAAAAAGCAAGCCAATAAAACGCATTTCAGAGATTTCATTTAATTCTGGTATTATGTCAATTTAACTCTGTCTAAATAGTTAAAGTGACTTAATTTTATACAAACCCGCAGAGGCTTGACCGGCAAAAAAACAAGGCTGATACTTTTTAACAAAAACATCTGCGGAAGGTATAAAAATGGACGTGGCCGAAATATTTAATTCACTTTTTGACAGCCCAATTACTAAGCTGTTTTTGCTTTGGGCAGGACTCGGATTAGCTGCAGGCGTTGTGGCAAAAATAATCCTTCCAGGCAGCGAAAATATGGGGTGGATCCGAACGATCTTAATGGGCCTTGCGGGATCTTTTCTGGGTAATTTTATAGCGCCAAAAATGTTCGATTGGCCAACCTATGCACCCTTTAGCCTGCCCGGTTTTGCGATCGGAATAGCCGGCGCAATGGCGCTGGTTCTTGTAAACCGCGTCGTTACAAAATCTTAGCTGCGGCTCTTTAGGGCCACATAGGTAATTTTAAAAAACTATCGATACTAGGAATATTAGTAATTGCCTTGATTTCATTTCA
>JANOJH010000476.1:0-1050 GCA_031408135.1 Bdellovibrio sp.
AATGTCAATATGTTGATGAGTATCCCTATAAAAACTCCATCCATACCCTTCCATTTTTCCATTTTTAAATACAACAGGCGTCAGCTCATCATCGTCAACATGTCCATTTGCTGAATTCAGTTGAGTATAATACCAAAATATGGCGATACTTTCACCATTTGTTGTTTTAAATAATTCTGTTTTATAAGGATTTCCAACATGAGCCCCTATACCTTTAATTGGCTTATTACCCATAATTTGATTAACATCCAGCTTACTCATGCCCGCTTCCAGAAGTGCTAAATGATTTCGATTATTCACGGTAAAGTTCTCATAAGAAACTGCACAGGAGGTTAAAAGTAAAGTGAATGAAACACCGAGAAATCGTAAATGTTTGTTCTTTTTCATTGAACTAAATATATTAAGTACCCACCCAAGTTGCTGAACGAAATTAAGAAAACATTACTTCAAAACAACGTCACCCAGCCCCGCGGAAAAAATTACTACTCTCAATGTTGTAAAAACGGATGCCGGATTTACCACCTCCCGCTACTGCCACCACCGCCAAAGCTTCCACCGCCACCGGAGAAACTGCTGCCACCCGAAGAAGATCGGCCACCAGAGAAAAAGGTACCAGCACGTGAGGAGGATCGGGATCCACCTGAAGTGGTACCAGCGGATGGATTTTTAAATTCCTTATAGAAAGCATAGCCTATAATGAAAACGAAGAACAAAATACCTCCGATCAGTAAAAGCACATTACCTGTGCTCCACTCATCGCTATCTTCGGCAGCGTATTCACCACCAATAGATTTGATCATGGCATCAACAGCGGCTGTTACACCGGCATCATAATCGCTTTTGCGAAAGTTGGGTGTCATTTCATTTCGTATGATACGATTACTGTGAGCATCGGTGAGCACTCCCTCAAGTCCGTGGCCTACTTCAATTCTCATTTTGTGATCGTCCACAGCAATGAGTAAAAGCACGCCATTGTCTTTGTTTTCTTTGCCAAGCTTCCAGGCTTCCGCCACCTTCAAAGAATATTCTTCCAGTACTTCTCCCTCCAAA
>JANOJH010000486.1:0-1392 GCA_031408135.1 Bdellovibrio sp.
GCCGCGGCCGGATTCAAGCCAAACGAAAAATTAAAGTTACAATTCCCGCAGGCGTCGACAATGGAACTCGTTTACGAGTGGTGAACGAGGGCGAAGGCGGATATGCCGGCGGCCCCAATGGTGATTTGTTTGTTGAAATCAGAGTGAAAGAAGATGATGTGTTCAGCCGGGAAGGCGACCATGTTTTTGCCGACCTCGATGTTCCTTATGTGCAATTTCTGCTTGGTGGGAAATTAACGACGGACGCCCTTGACGGCGACGTGGAAGTTGATATTCCGCGCGGGGCTAAACCCGGCGACAGAATAAAAATAACGGGGCGGGGAATGCCTTCGCTCAGAGGCTCACGGCGCGGCGACCTCTATTTCAGCCTCAGCGTTGAGTTTCCGGAAAAACTATCTGAAGACGAAGACAAACTGATCAGGCAAATAGCAGATCTGAGCGGGACAAAAGTGGGTGCTAAAAAAAAGGGCTTCTTTAAGTAGCTTTCGTCGTCGTCGGGAAGTTTTTTTACATTAATTTGACTATGCCAGCTTGACGCTTTCGCGTTTACCTACACATTTAGAACAACTGAACAGATAGATTTTTTAAAGGGAGTATCAAAATGGGAAAAATTATAGGCATCGATTTGGGAACAACCAACTCATGTGTGGCAATTATGGAAGGTGGCGAGCCCAAGGTTTTAGTCAATGAAGAGGGTGCGCGTACGACTCCTTCAGTTGTGGCCTATACCAAAGACGGCGAACGCCTCGTTGGTCAGATCGCGAAACGACAAGCCGTTACTAACCCGGAAAATACTATTTTTTCGGCTAAACGTTTCATCGGCCGTAAATTCGAGGAAATTCAGGAAGAGATTAAGCTTATTCCGTACAATGTTGTTCCGAAAAACGGCGGCGCGGATTGCGCCTTTAAAATTCAAGGCGACAAATTCGTTTCTCCTGAAGAGGTTGGCGCAGCAGTTCTGGCAAAACTTAAAAAAGTTGCAGAAGATTATTTGGGCTCAGAGGTAACCGATGCCGTAATTACAGTGCCGGCTTATTTTAACGATGCACAAAGACAGGCCACAAAAGATGCGGGTCGTGTTGCGGGTTTGAATGTCAGACGAATTATCAATGAACCGACAGCCGCGGCTTTAGCCTACGGTCTTGATAAGAAAAAAGATCAGAAAATCGTGATCTACGATTTCGGCGGCGGTACTTTCGATATTTCCGTTCTCGAAGTAGGAGAGGGTGTTGTTGAAGTTAAATCCACTAACGGGGACACGCACCTTGGCGGTGATAATTTCGACGTTGTTATTTTAGAATGGTTAATTGCGGAATTCAAAAAAGATCAGGCAATCGATCTGAAAAATGACAAAATGGCGCTTCAGCGTCTGAAAGAAGCCGCAGAAAAAGC
>JANOJH010000490.1:0-2823 GCA_031408135.1 Bdellovibrio sp.
ATGTAGGCAGAACTGACCGGAAGCGTAGTATTGCCCCAGGTACCACCATCATCTTGCGAAATATATAATGAGCCTTGCCTGCTCACCGCAATGCCAGAATAGGTCGCATTCCTTATTGGGAAAACATAATTACCTGAAAAGCCAACGGTAGTCCAGGTGGTGCCCAAATCGGTGGTGTAGTAATAGGATGAAAACTGCGAAGCATAAAATTTGTTGTTGGCAAAAAAGAGGTTATTGTAATTACTCGTGTTGGGCATGGTTACCAGTGTGGCCGCAGTTCCTACAATCTTATATGTTTTAGTAAGACTGGCACCATAATCATAACCAGTGATGATCATATTCGTGGTGCCGTCTATGGCAGCAAAGTTGATAATATAACTAGCAGGAAGACCCGTTATCGTCAGATCAGTCCAGGTAGCTCCGCTGTTTGTAGACCTGGCAATTTTTGCTACGTAATTGGGGTTTACGTAATTTGAATAGCTTAAATATAAATCTCCATTTGCTGCTTCAACAATAGAATTATCCTGACCTCGATAAGTATTGTCGAAGGTAAAGGCTGACCCAATACCATTATCGGTTGATCTCCATACATATCCCGAGCCATACAATAGAATATTGTTGTTATTGCTAGGTTGTATTAATTTTAAAACTTTTCTGGTGGTCGTAGTAACTACTATTGTCTCTTTTAGCCACGTTGCTCCCCCATCTGAGGAATAGATATAGCCTTGTCCAGATTTGCCCACAATAATTTTTCCGGTTGTGGTTACAGCAATTTGATCTGTGGTTGCACCTGTGATTCCTACATTTTTTGTTGCCCAGGTTGCCCCTGTGTCAGTTGTTCTTAAAACTCCTTCGGAGGTGCCCAAAAAATACGTAGAGGAAGAATTAAAAACAGGAGAAGAAGTAATATAACCTCCTAATGTAATCGTTGGTAAATCAGTGGCAGTCCAGGATGTACCCTGATCGATAGATTTATGTAGCTTACTGTAGCCGCCATTAAAAATAGAAATCGATCCATCAAGGGAAGCGGCCATAGGTCCAGAAAAATAAGTATAGCCTACTATTGCCGCTGTGATATCAGTAGGCGCTGTCGCCAGGTTATCAATTGATTTGTAAACTTTATTGAAGGAAGACAAATAGATTTTCCCAGTAGCATCAATGGCCATCGAATTAACTGTACTGGGGGATACCGTAAAAATTTGAGTCATGTTTGCTGCACTCCAATTTGCTGTAAGACCCTGGTAGGAATGTTTCAACAGACCGCCACCTTGTGCTCCATAAAAAATATCGCCAGCGGTGTTGGCCCACAGACCGGGTGTTCCGCTCCAACTCAGTGTTGAAAGCTGAGTCCAGGCTACTCCTTTATTAATAGAAACATAAACACCTGAACCACCCCAAACCACAAAAACATTATCAGGCCCAACCCGCTCAATTGCCTGAACATTTTGAAAAATGTTGGTGGCAATGGTAGTCCAGGTGACACCATTGTCGCTTGACGAAAATAATTGAGACCAGTAAGCAGCATAGAGCTTACCATCACTATCAATCATGATGTCATTTAAATATAGCAAAGTTGGGCTTGTAGGAATTACCTCTGCCCATAAGTCTCCGTTATTAGTTGACCTCCATAATTTCTGATTGACCACGGCATACAAGTTTCCATTCGGTGCTTTTTTAAGGCGGCTGATATTACCGCCATAGGGGCCACCGGTTGCTGTCCATTGGGCAAACACCTGGCTTGCACTCAACAGAAAAACAATAAGCGCAAGAGTAATACAACGAATGTGTGCTTTCATATCAATAATTGTTATTCTTAGCTTAGTTACACTACACTTTAGTTGCCGGGCAAAGCAGGCGGATCAACTATGTCTTTAATTCCATCCGGAGGCTTTCCACCAGCCAAAAATGCTACCGCCCCACCTACTGCCAGCACAGGAAGTACCTTCAATAACAAGGGCACTTTTGGGGCTACTTTAAAATAACCGGTGTACACTGCTTCCTCGCTATTCTTAGCATCTGTGATTTTGATGCGGTAATCTTTGCCAGGCTTAACACTGCCCGGTATGCTCATCAGATATGATCCATTGTTGGGATGGTTCAATTCACCTTGTATGCGTTGACTGCCTTTGAAAAGTTCAATGTGAACCGGATTGGTACTGCCAGCTTTCCAGTTGAGGTTCAAATTTTTTCCGCGTTTGTAGGATTTATTAACATCAAAGGACTGGATTTTGGCAAATGGCACATACACTTTCCCTCTGATTTCAAGTGAGAGCCTACCTTTATAGCCACCTAACTCTTCCAGCAGGTTCCAAACAATTTTTTTTGCAGTGCCGGGCTTTATTTCTCCACCTACATCGCCTGTTACTTTCGTGAGGGCCGTTGCATAATTGTCTTTGGAGGAAAATAGGTTGAGTTGATATTCGTTGTTGGGATTACTGTCTTCCAGGTCGTAATGAACAATTACCTTTTCCCCGGCCAGCTCAATTTTTTTGATGGTGATGGTTTGGCTAATTCCCACAACGGAAATGAAAACCATGAGGGCAAAAACAAGTAGAAATCTCTTCATTGGAATAGGTTTGAAAACTAAAAGTACAAGATTTATGATCCAAAATCCAGCCTCACCCTACTTGGATGAAATGGATTCCGGATGAGCTTGATTTGTAACTGGGTGGAAGTGGTGATCGGTAATCAGTGATCAGGTGATCGGTCGTTCTAATGTGTTAATCAGTTATCGGTGATCGTCTTAGAAAACCGAATACCGTTTACCGATTACCATACTTACCTATTCCCAGTTTTTCGCGCTACAAAAATAAAAACGCTGCC
>JANOJH010000496.1:0-1908 GCA_031408135.1 Bdellovibrio sp.
CCTGATTCAAAACCTGCAGCTTTAAGATGATTGGTTTCCGCTGAAGATGAATTTTTTGATTTTTTTGGAACTGCAGCCAACTGAACAGCTGTGTACCCATCTTTTTCCTGAGTTTTGATCTGAGAAACTTTCCAGGTCTCATAACGTAAAACAGTTACTGGAACCGCTTCGCCTTTATCGTTATAAACCGTAGCCATTCCTTCTTTGAATGCATACAAACCGTTAAGCTTGATGCCATCAGCAGAAGTAGCTTGAGTTTCTGAGTTTTGTGTTTCGCTCATTTTCTACTCCTTCTTATTTCGCAGAAAGTTTAATTTCAACATCAACGCCCGCAGACAGATCAAGCTTCATCAACTGATCTATAGTTTGTTGTGTTGGCTCTAAAATATCGAGCATTCGTTTGTGAGTACGGATCTCAAATTGCTCACGAGATTTTTTATCTACGTGCGGAGATCTCAATACTGTGAAGCGATTAATCCGAGTTGGAAGAGGGATTGGTCCGGCAACTTTCGCGCCAGTACGTCTCGCAGTTTCAACGATTTCTTTAGTCGATTGATCAAGTAATTTATGATCAAAGGCTTTTAGCCTGATACGTATTTTTTGACTTTGCATAACTCTCTTTTCCTAATTCTGCCCGCCAAAACCTTTACCCACAGAGCATGACTGCTTTGAATATGGAGGTTTCCGTAGCGTTAACAAGAAAGGAGAATATGTTAGAATCGAGACTCAAAGTCAAGGGGGTAGTTAATAATATTTTTCGGGTTTCAAAGAGAGGTTTACCGACCGAGTTTGTGTAAAATCTCAGCTCTTACTTTCGGTGGAACAGGAGCGTACTCGAGGAATTCCATGCTAAAAAAGGCCCGACCTTGCGAAAGACTTCTGACATCCGTAGCGTATCCGAAAAGTTGCGCCAGTGGAACTTCGGCCATCACAACTTGCCCCTGACCGGGCTTCGCTATCATGTTTAGGACCTTGCCACGCCGGGAATTCAAGTCTCCGACAATGTTGCCTATAAACTCATCAGGGCAAGTCACCTCAAGTTTGAACATCGGCTCGAGCAAAACGCTCTCTACTTTTTTGATCGCCTCTCTAAAAGCGAGCGACCCCGCAGCTTTACATGCGATTTCATCGGTAATTTGCGATTTTCCGATAATTGATTTTATATTTATTTTAAGGCCTACCATCGAATAACTGGCTATTGGTCCTACCTCAGAAGCTTCCCGAAGTCCGTTTTCGCAGGCTTTTATCCAATTCGGCTGAATTTCCTTACTCGGCTGAACAAAAGAAACAAATTTGACGCCTTCAGAAGCCGAAATCGGCTCAATTTCAATTTTAACTTGAGCGTATTTTTCTTCGGATCCAAGCTGTTTTTCAAAGGTGTAATCGGCTGCAGTTTTAGCCGCAATAGACTCACGATAGGCAACCTGGGGCCGACCCACGTTTGCCTGAACCTTGTATTCTCTTAAAAGACGGTCAACCAGAATATCGAGGTGAAGTTCACCCATTCCAGACAGCAATATTTGTCCGGTTTCGACATCGGTTCTTAACCGACACGAAGGATCTTCCTTTTCCAGCCGCTGAAGTCCTTCCAGCATTTTTTCCTGATCGGCTGAAGATTTAGCCTCAACAACGACGGAAATGACCGGCTCTGGAAAAATCATCGATTCGAAAACCACCATCCGGTGGGTGTCGCAAAGAGTGTCGCCTGTAGAAGTGAATTTTAAACCGATAATTGCGCCGATGTCGCCGGCTTTGAGCTCAGCCACTTCTTCGCGAGAGTTCGCATGCATTTTAACAATTTTCTGAACACGTTCTTTTTTTTCAGTTCTCGGGTTAAAAACCTGCTCTCCGAGCTTAAGTACGCCGGAATAAACCCTGACATATGTTAATGATCCGGCAAAAGGATCG
>JANOJH010000509.1:0-1661 GCA_031408135.1 Bdellovibrio sp.
ACAAAAAGATCATCCCCAACCAATTGTACTTTCTTACCGATGTTATCCGTCAGTGCTTTCCATCCTGCCCAGTCATCTTCAGCCAAGCCGTCTTCAATTGAAATGATTGGATATTTTTTTGACCAGTTCGTCCAGTATTCGGCCATTTCCAAAGGCTTTAATTTTTTTCCAGAAGACTTCTTGAAATGATACGTCTTGGTTTTGCTGTCGAAGAATTCCGTAGCAGCTGGATCAAGAGCGATGAACACATCTGAACCTGGCTTGTAACCAGCTTGTTCAATTGCCTTCAACACAATCTCAATGGCTTCTTCATTTGACTTAATGTTCGGAGCAAATCCACCTTCATCACCAACGTTCGTAGATAAGCCTTTGTCATGAAGAACTTTCTTAAGCGTATGGAAAATTTCGGCTCCCATTTGCAACGCTTCAGAGAACGTATCAGCACCAACGGGCATGACCATAAACTCTTGAAAATCAATAGAGTTATCCGCATGGCTTCCACCATTCAAAATATTCATCATCGGCACAGGAAGCGTGTTGGCATTTACTCCGCCAATATATCTGTACAAGGATTGGCCTGATTCCATGGCGGCAGCTTTTGCAACAGCAAGGGAAACTCCAAGAATAGCATTCGCGCCAAGCTTTCCTTTGTTAGGTGTGCCATCCAACTCGATCATAATCTTATCAATGAAGCTTTGCTCCATCACAGGAAGGCCGACAATTTCAGAGGCAATTTTTGTGTTGACATTGTTAACTGCCTTGAGCACTCCTTTGCCCATGTATCTTTTCTTATCGCCATCGCGTAATTCAACAGCTTCGTGTGAACCTGTTGAAGCACCGGATGGAACAGCAGCACGGCCAAACGCGCCAGACTCAGTAAATACATCTACTTCAACAGTTGGGTTGCCACGACTATCTAAAATCTGACGGGCAAAAATGCTTTCAATTAAACTCATTTGATTAGGGATTTAAGAATTTAGAATTTTGATTTAAGATTTAAGATTCTGTTTGTTCAAAGTTTTCAATGAAGCTGTAAGGATGGCAACAAATTCATCAGATTCTTTGGTTAGTAAATTTAACTCTTTGTCATCGGGACTTAATAGATCCACATCGGAAATAAAAGTCAGCCAGAAGTTGCTTTCATCGGCCTCCTCCAAAACAATTTTTATTTTGTTACTAAAATCATTCTTAGATTTTGCTCTATTGACGGCCCGATAATTAGCAGCTACTGAGGATGAAGATTTAAGAAGTTGGTAAGTCACTATCTTAGCTGCCTCAGTCTTAGGCAATCGCTCTAATAATTTAAAAACTCTTACAGCAAATTGTCGGGTTCTATTTAAAAGTTCACTCTTATCCACACATCTAAAATCTGAATTCTAAAATCTGAAATACATCATTGGTTCACTAACTGATTTTGTCTCACCATTTCTATAAACTGATCAAACAAGTATCTTGAATCATGAGGGCCCGGTGAAGCTTCGGGGTGATATTGTACTGAAAATGCTTTCTTGCTTTTTAACCGAATACCCATGATCGTATTATCGTTCAAATGAAGATGCGTGATCTCCACATCAGGGTTTTTATCAATGTCTTTTTCGCTCACTGCAAAGCCATGGTTCTGTGAAGTCATCTCCCCAAGTCCACTGATCAAATTTTTAACG
>JANOJH010000517.1:0-1276 GCA_031408135.1 Bdellovibrio sp.
ATGAACCGTTGTCGATCGAGGTTATTTCTTCTGGTCCCCAACCCTCACTTTATTCCAATAAAAATTTAATACCACTTGCCGAAGACGTAGTCATCGATGACTATTGGCATGGAAAGAGTTGGGCGGATAAAGCTGGCTGGCATCAATTTTTCATTCAACAAGATTCAACTGAACTGAACTATTTTGTTTCTAACGAAGGTGAATGGGAATCTCTTCGCATTGCCCATCGAATGAAAGAGAATGAGCTTGCACCATCTCCAGATTATGGCACAATCAGTTCAGTTCAATTTATCCGCAAACCAATTCCCTCTCTGATCTTTTTTTTGATCTTTCTATTTGCGTCAGCCTTCCTTTGGCTTGCACCAAAGATTTAGTTTTGATTTCCGTCTCTTGTTTGTGCACAGACAAATCTGATATTTCAATTACTTTTGCATCCCTATTTTAATCCAAGATGGAATTACGCTTAGACACGGGCTATCGACAAATTCTTAAAATGGCATTGCCCATTTCGTTGGCGATGCTGGTGCCCCAGATTAATTTCATGACGAACAATATTTTTTTGGGTGGATTAGGAGAACGTGAATTGGCCGCTGCAGGTATTACCGGAGTATTCTACCTCATCTTCGCTGTTATCGGCAACGGACTTAATAATGGATTGCAATCGCTCATCGCCAGAAGAGCAGGACAAAATCTTCCAAAAGAAATTGGCCGGCTTTTCTATAATGGCGTTTGGGTAGCGCTGGGCATTGCTGCGATTGGAATTTTGGTCACCTATCTTTTTGCCCCTGTTGTACTGCGTGCCACAATTCACGATACTCAAACAGCCGAGCAAGTAATACACTTCCTGCTCATTCGCATCTGGGGTCTCCCTTTCCTTTATTTGTATGTGATGCGAAACGCACTGCTGGTAGGTACCAATCAGACCAAATTCCTCGTATGGGGCACACTGGCAGAAGCCCTTACAAATATTGTTTTGGATTACGGTTTTATCTACGGTCACTTTGGGTTACCCGAAATTGGATTTGATGGTGCAGCGTATGCTTCTATCATTGCCGAGGCGACAGGTCTGATTGTTATCTACGCGGTCATTCGCATCAAAGGCATTCACAAAGCGTTCGCATTCTTCGAGCAAACAAAAATCGATTTTTCAGTAACGAAACTTATCCTCGTGCAATCTGCTCCGCTCATTGTTCAATTCGCCATTAGCATCATGAGTTGGGAATATTTTTACATCCTTATCGAACACCATGGCGCGCGCGCGTTGGCAATCTCCAAT
>JANOJH010000519.1:0-3538 GCA_031408135.1 Bdellovibrio sp.
GTCGGCGGCGAGGCCATTTCAGCGTTTAAAAAGGTGGCGCACCGAAAACCCATGCTGTCGCTGGCCAACAGCTACTCGCCGGAAGAAATTATTGAATTTGATTTGCGGGTGAAAAAGTTTTTGCGTGCAGATGACCCAGTAGAATACTACGCCGAACTAAAGCTTGACGGGCTTTCAATGGAGCTTGTTTATGAAAATGGCCTTTTGGTTCGCGCGCTCACCCGCGGCGATGGCACCGTCGGAGAAGATGTTACTCATAATGTTAAAACTATAAAAACAATTCCGTTGCGGTTGCATTCCGAAAACCCGCCGCGCTTACTCGAAGTGCGGGGCGAAGTTCTTTTATATAAAAAAGATTTTGTCGAAATGAACGCAGCCTATGAAGAGGCCGGCGAAGAGGCCTTTGCTAATGCAAGAAATGCCGCTGCCGGAACAATCCGCCAACTCAATCCGAAAATAGCCGCATCTAGGCCGTTAAAATTTATGGCCTACTCCTGCGGCGAATTCGACGGAATCAGTTTTACCTCTCAGCAGAACATTACAGAAGTCTTTAAAGGCTTTGGAATTCCGGTGTTAGAAAACTCTCTGACGGTATGCACATCTGATCCGCAAGAACTGATTAAATATTATTATTATATCGAAGAGCGACGTGCAAAACTTGATTTTGATATTGATGGCATTGTGATAAAGGTAAATTCTTTGGTTCAGCAGGAAGACCTGGGCTTGGTTGCCAGAAGCCCGCGATGGGCAACCGCAACGAAGTTTAAACCTGAACAGGCCGAAACCATAATTGAGAATATTGTTGTGCAGGTTGGGCGCACCGGCGCCCTGACTCCGGTTGCAATAATGGCGCCTGTCAAGGTGGGCGGAGTAACGATTACCAACGCAACTCTGCATAATCAGGATGAAATTGACCGCAAGGATGTGCGCATCGGCGATAGCGTTTTTATCCAACGGGCCGGCGATGTCATTCCTGAAGTTGTTTCGGTTATTCTGAACAAGCGTCCAAAGAACTCCATTCCATACAGAATATCTGAGCTGTGCCCCGGTTGTGGAAGTAAAGCCGTTAAAGAAGAAGATGCGGCCATTCTGAGATGCGTTAACCCCCAGTGTAGCTTTATTCTAAAAGAGTCGATTAAGCATTTCGTTTCGAGGCGCGCGATGAATATGGAAAAAGTCGGAGATCGGTTAATCGAAACGTTGGTCGATAACAAATTAATAAGTGGCTTTTCAGATTTGTACCGTCTCAAAAGGGATGAATTACTTGCTCTTGAACGGCAGGGAGAAAAGTCGGTTGAAAATATTCTAAATAGTATTGTGCTAAGTAAAAAGTCGACTCTCGCCCGGTTAATTTACGGCCTCGGCATTCGTTTTGTCGGCGAGCAAACAGCCAAGCTTTTGGCCGACCATTTTGTAACAGTCGAAAATTTTCTTAGGTCTACGAAAGATGAGCTCGAAACAATTCCCGAAATTGGCCCAAAGGTTTCTGCATCAATTCTGCTTTCACTCGAAGACCGCACGTTTGCAAAAGAAGTTGCAGCTCTATCGGCGTTCATCGAATTCGAAAAGCCCAAAAGAAGCAAAGAGGGCCCGCTTTCCGGAAAAAGTTTTCTTGTTACCGGAACTTTGCCGATCAAGCGCAACGAAGCTCAGGAAATTATTGAGGCTAATGGTGGGAAACTGCTTTCAGGCGTTTCTTCAAAATTGAATTATCTGATTGCCGGTGAAGATCCGGGTTCAAAAGTAGACAAAGCCCTGTCCCTAGAAGTAAAAATTATTTCTTGGGACGAGCTTTTGAAAATGCTTTAAATATAATAATTTAAAACTAAATGTGGTCGATAATAATATCACGGGCCATAACAGTCTTGCGACCATCGGCTTTGGCGGCCTCAATACCCTTAGCGCATAAAGCTTCGACAGCTTTTGAAAGCATATCGACCGTTTCTGCGGAAGTATTCATTTCGCCTTTTTCTTTGATAAACTTCTTAACCTTGCTAGTAACAACTAAAACATCAGCCATAGTATCTCCAATCCTTAAGATGACTTAAAAAGCGTTACATACGAGATGGCAGATGACAAATAAGTCCTAGTTTCTGACACGTCGCGGCTTTTTACTTTCTTATATCCTCAAGTTCTATTCTTGGCTTACCTGCTGGCGCCTTATGCGCTTCCACGTAGGTTTCGAGATTAATGTATTTGTAGCCCAAGGCCTGAATTCCGCTAACCAGCCGCTCTAAATCTTTCGGCCTTGTTGTGTCCTGATTGGCCGAATTAATTGTCGGATCCAGCAAAAAGGGATGGTAAAAGCACGAAGCCCAAACGTCGCGCAAAACCAAGTTCCTCTTTGCGTCTTTAAGCATGACATCAACCGTTCTGATAGACTTCACCTGGTCACTCACATAGGGCTCTACATTACCGAGATTCTCAGGCAGCACGCGCTGACCATAAATATCCCCGTAGAGTTCGTATGGGAACATCTGACCAAACTGTTTGATCGCCGCGTCTGTCGTAACCTGAAGTCCCGAAAGATGATCGCGCCGGTTTTGTGCGGTTGTTGCATCATTCAAATCGAAGAATCTTGGCTTTGTGTCATCCGCGGATTTTAATCCACTGATTCGGCTATCAGAATAAACAACTCGTCCCGCGACCCACGGAAAAATCTGTCCAAAAATTACTGTGTCCAGTGCGGATGCATGATAGTGCGGGGTTACCCAGACTTTCGGTGCGATCTTGTATTTTTTCAATGACGCAAATCCATCGTCCATCTTATCCAGAACATACGATACGCTGTCCTCGGCAATTGGGGTGTCGGCCAGATAATTCCAGAACTCATAATCGTCGCCACTTGTTCCAGTCCACGGATTTTTTAAATTGTTATACTGGTGGGTTACACCGTGCCAAATAAATACCGTGCCTTCGTTCTTATATTTCGTCACCAGATCCGTGAAAGCCGGCACTTCTTCCATGCGCACAAATGGTTTGTCTTCGTGGCCGGCAATCGCAAATAAAGGGTCGCCGAATATAGGATAAATATTTATATGCGCTGGAATCTGGTATTTGCGCAAAATAGCCATACCTTCTTCAAGCAACCTAAGTTCTGAAAATGCGCCGATATCCTCAAACCGGACAAACGCGTTCTTTTCGCTATGCTTGGGTGGGGTATTCAGGAAATCAAATAGCAGATCCGCAAAAACAAAATATCGGTCGGCTTCGTGCGCGAACGAAATCGGGATTTCCGTAATGAAAAATTTATTTTTCGATTGGAGCGCCCACGGAATTATTTCGCCCGTGACCGAATGTCTGGCCTTGCCAAGCACAACTGCAACATCTGAAAGTTTGGTTTTGAGTTTGGCCATCTCAAAAGGTGCTTCCATTACACCCGGGTTTGTCGGATTCCAGACATTGTATTTCGGAAAGACCTCTCCCTTATATAGGATGTCGCGAAAAAACCCCGGCTTGCTTTCCGGAGCAGGCGTTAAATTGGCATAATCCACTGTGGTCATTTCATAGTCGGTTGCGCTGTAACCGAAATCCTTTT
>JANOJH010000568.1:0-1890 GCA_031408135.1 Bdellovibrio sp.
GGTGTGTGATTGACAGGTCACAGACCACAATTTTGTAGCACCGGTTAAGCCATCCACTACTACAAGTTCCTGGGAGTCGCGATAGACTAATTCTGGCTGCCCATCATTATTGAAATCATAAATAGTACAGGTTAATACACCCGAACGCGTATCATTAATGGTCCTAAAGCCAAGCGGAATAGATCCCGTAATATTAATTTGATTTTGAGACCAGGCTGTTTTTAACCCGGTGCCATTTGCCGAGAGGCAGATCAATTGATTGCCCGCCATAAACGTAGCGTCCATTTTTCCGTCCCCTGTGGGGTCACCTAAATTAATCCGACCAGGGCCCCAAATCCATCCATTTAGATAGTTAGTATAATCAGGATGGATAACCGGAAGACCCATATCAACACTGCTCGGAGTAAGCACCGTGGTGACTGCAGAATTCTTAACATTCCAATAAAAAATAGCTGAACGGCCAGTCGTAGTTCCAACTGCACCAGAAATAAAAACGTCCAAGAACCCATCTGCGTCAAAATCTGCCACACTGGTACTGCTATGCGTGTCAATGCCATACTCTACAGGGTCGTTCATCAGTTTGACGTAGCCCTTCTGAGCTGCTGCCAAACTTGTATTCATATCTACCAGAAGCGTGAGCGTTGCTGGTATGCCCGGTGATCTGTTTGCTGATAATGTGGTGGGTGAAGGAAGTCCATAGATTTTTGTGCCCACCACCAGTTCCATTAGATTCCCGTTGTTAATGGTGGTGCCATTGTCCATACTCACCGCTACGGGAGCAGACGAAACATCGACATCCCACAATGCAGTATTGGTCATTTGCTTTCCACCCTCACTGGCTAAAAGCTTACCGTTTTCAGCTGCAAAAATCCGATCACGCACATACAATTCTGCCTTGCCATCGCCATCCATGTCCGCCAGACCGGGAATACCCGGTCGATCAGGGCCAATTTGCACTGGGTAACCAGGCAACAATGTCAGTGATGCTTTAGTGTAAGTAAAGCCGACAAGAAAGAAACAAGTGGGAGGCGTAGAAGGATTGCCACCCCTATTACTTACCACTCCAAATATTTCGGCTTTCTTATCTTTATTAATGTCGGCAATCAATACCTCCAATTCAAAAAGCAAATTCTTGGGATCACAACCGCCACTGCCTGAAAAAACAGCAGCCCCGGGACCGGTTAATTTAAAATCAGACTTTATATCCCCTGGTGCGTAGGTAGTTCCTGCAACCGTATGAGCTTTAGTAGCAACTACCCGAATTTCCGCATTCCATTTTGAGGCAATGATGGCATCTGGAATTCCGTCTCCATCCACATCACCTACTGCTACCTTAGATTGGGTATCTGCTGTGTTTTGAGAAGTAGAAACAGGTGCACCTAAGCCAGTAAAAGGTGTGTTAGCCCCCGGTGGGGTGATGCTACAATTAGAAGTCGCTCCCTGATACGTTAGTCCATAATAGGCCGCGCAATTAGCATCGGCTTTATCTATAAAGGTATCGCCATCATTGTCTATACCGTCAAAACAACGGCAGCCTTTTTCAATGGTAGCTACAAAAATACAATCGGTATCTACGCAATCAATTGTACCATCGCCATCATTGTCGATGCCATCATTACATGCCTCCGTAGTTTGGGCAAAAGAGGAATAACTGAAAAAGATTAAGCCAACGAAAATTAAGACACGAAAAAAAACTTTAGATGCCATTATGTTTAAGATAAATCTTTAAAAATCCTTTCAACATCTCACCCCCTACCCCTCTGTGCGGAGAGAGGTTGAGTTTAACAAATGAGATTATACCCTTAATATTCCCAAATAATAAACTGTAACACCTTCAATTTCTGCTAATCAATACATTTTCTTACCTCGCTAATAAAATATGCCCGGTTA
>JANOJH010000144.1:0-1039 GCA_031408135.1 Bdellovibrio sp.
GCACCCAATGTGGATGACATGAGCAAGTTTGGAACGGTGGAAAGTGGCGTATTCGAGATTCCAAGTGCTGGGCTTTCCCCTGAACGATCCATCAATGTGGAGAGTGGTTTTAAATTCAGTAGCACTAAAGTCTCAGCAACACTTACGGCCTATCAAACCAAACTATCCGATTTAATTGATCGTGTGGGAGCTATGTATAATGGGTCAGCTATGTTTGATGGAAGAAAAGTATTCCAGAAACAAAATGTTGGTGATGCTGTGGTGAAAGGTGTGGAAGCAGATGTTGAGGCAATCATTGTCCGTTCGTTAAGTGCATATGGAAATGTAACATACACGCATGGCGAAAATATAACTAAGCAAGAACCCATGCGCAGAATACCGCCATTGTTTGGCAAGACCGGGTTTCGCTACAATCATTCTTCTGGAATTTGGTGTAAGGCTGAGTGGGCGATGGCTGGAAAGCAAGATCGCCTGGCGGCTGGCGATAAATCGGATGTCCGCATAAAAATCCGACTGGTAAATGATGAAATGCCCGCCTGGGATATTATTAATGTGTATGCAGGATACTCCTACAAATCTTTTACTATCCAAATCTCCGGCCAAAACCTGTTGGATAAGGCATACCGTGTCTACGCTTCCGGCATAGACGGATATGGAAGAAGTGCTTCTGCTTCTGCCGCTATTAAATTTTAAAATCTGGATAACAATTAAGCCTTCATTAAATTCCTCTATAACAATGGGGGTTTTCTTAATTGATCAATAACATGCAGCTAATCGTATCGTCCTATTCATTTTAAATATTTGTAGCGTCAAATAAAATTTGAACACGGTGATAAGTAACCAACAGCATTTTCAAACTGAAAGTAGAATTGAGATAGTGCCAAGCTTAATAGGTTTAGTTTAGAAAAAAATTCGGGCCGACAGGCCCGTTTTTTTAACCGTATTTTTTTAACTGACTGCAAAACTTATGAGAAAGTCGCCATTCTTTTTGATGATGGTCTTGCTACATGCAATTCCGGTGTGCGCACAACAAAAAACG
>JANOJH010000670.1:0-3247 GCA_031408135.1 Bdellovibrio sp.
GATTCGGCCGGGTGGGATATATTTCGATTGCACTCCGGGCATTGTGGCAGAACTAATCAAGCGACTAAAGGAAGTACGACGTGACTACAGCGGGGCGGTAGAGCTGTTGTTGCCGTATCTCAGTCGAGGCTATGGAAAAACAGCGGTGGCTTATGGAGTAAACTTGAACCAGTAGTTGTCAATGGAGCTATTTTTGATGTGGATATTGATGCGAGTGGCGCTGTTTATGTGATACCGCAACTGAGCCCTGCACAAAAAATTTATAAATCCATTGATTTAGGAGTTTCCTGGACAGCATTAACATCCTCAGGGCTTCCAGCCTCCACAACTGCTATCCGAGATATAGAAGTACTGTCTGATGGCTCAGGCTCAATACTAGCCTTTGGCAACTTTAGCAGTTTTGGAAGAATTTATAAATCCAGCAATGGAGGTGCCTCTTTTACCGAAAACTTTACAAGCACAACACTCAATACTTTCTATGGATCTGGCATTAGCAGACAGCCTATTGTAAAGACAAATGGAGTGGTGGCTGCATTTTCCGTTCCTGCTGAAGGCATGGTAGTTTCTACTGATTATGGTACAACCTGGACTGTGAAAAGCCTCGCATCAGTTGTTGATCCGGCTTTAGGCTTTGTGGGTTCCTACATGTTTGATAAGGACGGAAATATTTTAATGCATACCATTTTTGATACTTCACTTGATATTTCAGTTACTGATTGGTTGGTAAGAATTGTGAAATCTACCGACAATGGAACCACATGGACTGTGTTGCCAACGCCTAAACCAAAAAACCCAATAGCTGGGTATACTTACAGCCAAAGGATTGTGACATTGGGTACTGGCGAATATTTAATGTGCATTCAGGAGATATTTGACTGTTACCGATCGGCAGATGGTGGAGCTACTTGGACACCTTTAGGAAACGTAGGTGACGTATTCCAATGGACAGCCACCAGTGGAGCAACCTCTTATATACTGGGAGCCGGAACGGCTGGTGTTTTAAAAACTACCGATGGAGGTCTTACTTTTACTCCTAATAGCAACGGCATGCCACATCCCAGTGCCATTGAAATAAACCTTTCCAACAACAAGGATTTAGTGATTGGGGCTACGCGACCTTATTACTCCAGTGATTTTGGTCAGAATTTTTCGTTGGCAACGCTACAGCCAGCTGCAAAATATTTGCAGGTAAAAGATTCCCTGATTGGTTATGGAAGCCGCTTACTACTTAAGTCAAAAGACGGTGGTAAAACGTGGGCTAATTTTGGCACCGACCGATTCCTCACTTTTTTAACTGCAGATGCCACCGGCAACGGTTTCTATGGGTCTAATGGAACAAGCTTGAACTATTCGACCGATTTGATTAACTGGACAAATATTGTACTGTCTGGATTACCGACCAGCTACAATATCTCCGGAATGGTAATTGATCAGGGCGGTGTGATCTATGCTGTTGTTAATGATTTCATTGCGAATACTACAGATGTATATAAAATAGTTTTTGGTTCAGCCACAAAAATTTCTTCTGTAATTGGAACTACTAATCCTTCTACTATCAAGTATGTTAACACTAAGATTTATTTATACGATACGCGGGGGATTATTTACAAATCAGCGGATGGGGAAATCTGGACGCAAGGGTCAGCACCGACCGGCAACTCATTAGTGGTTGCGAACAATTACCTCTTTATCACGACATTTAATTCGGTGCTATGGCTCTCTCGCAACGATGGCGGCACATGGCAAAGTGTAGGGGATGTTCCTCCTGCTTCAGGATCCATCCCATTTTTTAGAAATATTGTTATTAACGAATATGATGGATATGCCTATGCAACATTGACGAATAGCGTAGCCAAGAAGAGTGGAAACATGATTATACCAGATGACAAAACTAAGCCAGTCGTTACCGCCTATGCTCCGCTAAACGCTGCAATAAATGTCGGCCTGAAACCAACCCTGACACTTACATTTGATGAGATCACTAAAGTGGTTGCAGGAAAGCTAATTCGCGTGTTTGATTTAGCTAATCAAGCTCTTCCTGTGGCTACCTTGGATATATCCACAGCTGTTCAGAACGGCAAATCATGGTCAATACCAACTACCACCGCTCTCTCTTTCAACAAAACTTATTTCATTGTAATTGATGCTGGTGCAGTAACTGATATTTTTGGAAATGCTTATGTTGGAATCAGCGCATCCACCACCTGGCGTTTTACCACCAAAGCCACACCAACCGTCACTGCATTAACCCCTGCTAACAATTCCATCAGCATAGCAACAAACACTACATTGAAAATTACATTTAGTGAGCCGATGACCGGTGTGGCTGCCAAAAATGTAGGTTTGTACAAATCAACCAACACCTCTACCCCAGTATTTACAGTGCTAGCAACAGCTGGTGTTGCTTCTGGCAATGATTTCACTTTTACATTGCCCTCAGTTCTGGAATATAACACATCGTATTTTGCCAAAGCAGATGCAGGTGCATTTCAAACTGTGGAAGGACAAGCCGTTACATTGCTTTCAGCGAATACGGATTGGGTTTTCACTACCAGAGTTGCTCCAACTGTGGTCTCCACGCTACCTGCCAATAATAGTACTGGAATTGTGTTGAGTACAAATCTCTCCATCACCTTTAGTCAAAGTGTAACATTGGTAGGAACCAATAAATTGTATGTAACCAATACTGCTTCACCGGCAACGCCAGTGGCCACTATTGATTTAAGTGCAGCTTCAGTTTCGGGAGCCACAGCAACTTTTACGTTGCCAAGCCCGCTCAGTTATGGTACAGTTTACACAGTTACATTTGATGCTAACTCTTTTAAAGCTGTTTCTGATGGTGGAACGTTCAGCGCTCTTACTTCAACTGGCTGGCAGTTTACGACCAGATCAGCCCCAGTTGTTTCATCCACAACACCAGCAAACAGCAGCACGGGAATAGCCCTGAATACAAATCTATCTATGACCTTTAGTGAAAATGCAACGTTAGTAGCCAGCAATAAACTGTATGTAACCAATACCGCTTTACCGGCAACACCAGTTGCTACTATTAATTTAAGCGCAGCTTCAGTTTCGGGAGCTACGGCAACTTTTACGTTGCCAAGCCCGCTCAGTTATGGTACAGTTTACGCAGTTACATTTGATGCTAACTCTTTCAAAGCTGTTTCTGATGGAGGAACGTTCAGTGCCCTTACGTCAACGGGCTGGCAGTTTACAACGGTGGAAGCACCTGATACACAACCGCCCG
>JANOJH010000684.1:0-1293 GCA_031408135.1 Bdellovibrio sp.
CATTTTTTCGCCTTCTGTCCCTGTTCCACGACCTTGTAAGGAATCGCTAGATAATGTTTTAATATGCTTTTGTATGTTGATTTGGTCAATTTGTTGAGCATGGCAGCATGTACTCAGAATTGCAATCACCCCTACGAATAAGCTGTTTTTCATGTTTCTTTATTTAAAGTGCCGCAATATAATTTTTATCTCCAATTCGAATGATCTATTTTTGATAAAACAAATACCCATATATGGCTGCCTTAAAAATCGTTTTGCTAACTGACTTTTCCCCGCTGTCTAAAGTGGCTATTCAATACGCCATGAAGATGGCATCGAAACTGGACATTGAGTTCATGATTTTAAATGGGGTTCGGATTGATGGTGTACCTAAGTCAAACCTGAAGTGGAAGCAAATTGAACAAAGTTTGATTACCATGGCCGAGGAGGAGGGTGCAAAGCTTGTGGCTGAACTTAAGCAGAAAGTCAGCGCGCCTATATATTTCAAAGCAGTAAGCGCACATACCATTTCGGACATGGTAACGCGTTACGTGGAGAAGAATTACACCAATCTTGTGATGATGGGCAGTCAGGGTGCAAGTTCCTTGAAGAAGTTTAGGCTTGGTGGAACCGCGGTGTCGGTTATTGATTCTGTTCATGCGCCCGTGTTGGCGATTCCCAAATTGGCTGAGTTTAAAAACTTTAAACACGTGGTCTACGCATCGGATTTAAAGGAGCCTAAAAAAGAGTTGGATATACTTGTCCCATTTGCAAAAATTTTCGATTCAACTATTCACATGGTGCACGTGGTGCCTGCCATTGATAAAAGGGTGGAAGCGGAACGTACAAAAATTGAAGCCATTATAAAGCAAACCGGCTACGCCAAACTCGATTTTAAATTGTTGATTGACGAAGATGTAGCCGGTGCTATTGATCAACACATCAAGGACACGAAAGCAGACTTACTCACGACCTTTACTCACGAATTGAGTTTGTACGAAAAACTTTTTGGTTTAAGCATTACACGAAAATTAGCCTATCAGGGAAGCATTCCGCTATTGGCATTTAAGAGAAAAGAGTAAGCTTCGACAGGCTCAGGCTGACATCTTCGACAAGATGATCCGGCTGACAACTTCTGCAATCTCACGCTTAACAATAGCTGGTTAGAATTCAGCATTCCCTGGAAACCGCGGGAAAGGAATTACATCGCGTATATTAGTCATGCCCGTTACAAACAACATCAAGCGCTCAAAGCCAAGACCAAAACCGCTGTGTGGTGCTGAACCAAACTTACGCAGATCTATATACCACCAA
>JANOJH010000774.1:0-1701 GCA_031408135.1 Bdellovibrio sp.
TAATTGAATTTTAAATGCTAACCACACCTGTTTTTGACTGCCTACTGCCAACTTATATTTTGATCGACTCTATAGCCGGACACTAATTAGCAACTAAACAACCTGTTTCTTTCGTGCGTTCACTAGAAAACCAAACGCGGCTGCAGTAAAAAACATGAGCAGACTATAGATAGCTGGCGGAATACTCATCGTAGAATTATTGATAACATTCAATGCAATATAAATTGCAAGCGTGCCATTATGTATTCCTATCTCCATTCCAATGGCAATGGCTTGCTTTCTATCGACCTTAAAAAGTTGGGGCAAATAAAATCCAATTGCCAGACTAAGTATATTAAAGAGAAGCACTGGTACCCCCAATTCTGCGATGTGATCTATCAGCATCTGCTTTTCGCGTATGGTAACGGATATGATAATGACTATCAACAGCAATGCTGATATAATTTTTACCGGTTTATCCATTTTGCTCGCGAACTGCGGGGCTTTGTTTTTGATAATCATCCCCATCGTTACAGGAAGTAGCACGATGGCAAAGACTTCTATCACTTTGCTAAAGGGAAGAGGTATATACTGCCCGGCTCCCAAAAAATATTCCATTGAAAAGTTGACCAGGAGTGGCAATGTAAAAAGTGTAAGCAAACTGTTTACGGCAGTCAGAGTAATATTGAGTGCCACATCTCCACCAGATAAGTGACTGTATAAATTCGCAGTTGCGCCTCCGGGTGAAGCTGCAAGCAAAAGCAATCCTACACATAGTTCAGGACCAAGTCCACTTAATATCGCGATAAGAAAACATAAAACAGGAAGCACCAGCATCTGACAAACCAGTGCGATGGTGATTGCCTTAGGGTATTGAGTCACGCGCTTGAAATCATTTAGCGTGAGTGACAACCCAAGGCCAAGCATAATAATGCCAAGTGCGATAGGTAAGAAGAGAGTGGTGGTGGAGGATTGTTGCATATTTTAAAGGTATATAAAAATTTGAATTGAATGTGTACCCAATGTTCTAAGTCCCAGTGCCCAAGTCCCTTTTTACAGGTCATCCACCTGATCTAACAGTTCGGTAACTCCGTTTATAAATCCTTCTTCGGGCAGGCCACCTTTACCGTGTAATCGCTTCAAAAAGGCAACTATGAAAACACGGTTTACTATCTTATTAACATTCTTCGCTTATTCAGTTTTTGCTCAGACCAAAATCTCTGGCATCGTTAAAGATGAAAAGGGCGAAGTCATTCCTGGAGCCAATGTTTTCATTCAGGATTCGTATGATGGCGTCAGCTCAGACTTTGAGGGCAAATTTTCATTTGCATCGGATGAAAAAGGTTCGAAAATTCTGCTCGCCACTTTCGTGGGATACAAACAGTTTCAGCAAGCCGTTGAATTGAAAGGACAAGCACTTACCCTAAACATTATATTGAAGGAAGAGATCAATCAGTTGGATGCTGTGGTTATTTCAGCGGGTTCATTTACAGCAGGTGAAGAGAAACGAAGAACTATTTTAAAGGCAGTTGACATTGCCACAACAGCGGGTGCAACTGCTGACATTGCTGGAGCACTGAACACATTGCCGGGCACCACTAAAGTAGGAGAGAGCGGCCGCTTGTTTGTTCGCGGTGGCGATAGCAACGAAGCCCGCACCTTCATCGATGGTATGGTGGTGTTGGATGCCTATGGGCCATCAGCACCAAACGCTCCATCGCG
>JANOJH010000776.1:0-1322 GCA_031408135.1 Bdellovibrio sp.
CGACACTGTCAACTTTTAAGTTATCGTAGTCAGGTGTGAGGATAATAATTTTAGAAGTTGCTTTTTGTTCGAGATAGGAGGGTCTCAGGAATAAACCAATGATCGAAAGAAAAATGAACACGTGGGCAACGATTCTTAGTATCAGAAATTTCTGGGTGCGTTGAATTTCCTTCCCAATAAAAAAGATGAAGATGGGTAAGGTTATCAGAATAATTACCCAAATGGGAAAAGCAGGATCAAATGTTAGCCAAGAATTATTCATGTTTCAATTCTTCCAGACTTTGTAAAAACAGTTGATCCAGTTCATTTGTAGTTGACTGATGCCGGGAAGGAGAAGGAGAAACCTGTGGTATTGCTTTCCACAATATCTTGCGCACTTCAAGTAATGTTCTTTGCATATCAGTTGGATTTACTTTCTGATCAGCCAAAGATTTAAGAAGAGATAAACCTTTCAAATAGATAGCGGGTTGTTCAATGGCAAAGACAGAAAGCTCTTGGCCTGCTTTGGCAAATGAAGTTTGATATTTCCTGGAGATCTCGATCGAATTTTCTTGATCTATTTTTTCAATGATGATTAAAACTTTTCGGATAGCAGGATATCTTTCTTCTGTGTTGCTGCTATATCGGTTTGTAAATGATTTTACTTCTGATAAATCTGCTGTTAACCGCTTTTCCTCCTTGAGCGGTGGAGGATCAAACCCTGTACGATGCACATAAATACGTGAATCATTACTGATCTCTTTCAGTAAGTTCAATGCTTTGTATTGATAGGGAAGAGACTTTTCTGGTTCGTACAATCGCAGATATAGTTCGGCATCCCACATAATGGCAAGCGCGGCTTTTAACTTTGCTTTTACGGACTGAATAAAAAAAGTTGCTTCTTCCGTATCATCATGGTTGTGCATGAATGCTTTTGCAGGATCCTCTTTTTCGTTAGTATCTTTCAACTCATGTTCATGTTCCCGAGCTTCATTCTTTTTCTGATCTACAAGATTGTGTTCGTTTTCGGTGTCATGTTGATGGCCAAATTGTTTGGTGGGATCAGTTTCTTCCTCCTCCTCATGATCGATAGCTTCTTGGGCAATTCCGGATTCCGCTTCTTCGCCCATAAACTGGCCATAGCGCAAACGCAAAACTTTTTGATCATATCCCAACTCATTGCTGGTAGAGTTGAAGAGTTGCCGCGTTAGCTTTTTTCTTTCTTTCAACAGTTTTTCAGTGTCTATAATGATCTGCCGCTGACTTCTGAAATACTCCGGCATTAGGTCAACGCCCAATCCATCATCGGCTGAAGTAATTTCAGTGATAGTGTCTTGCAAGGC
>JANOJH010000838.1:0-19992 GCA_031408135.1 Bdellovibrio sp.
CATTTTTAGTGCGGAACTGAAAACCCCGATGACGATGAAAATAAGGCCAAGCCCCATGGCAAACGTAAAGAGCAGACTGAAACCAAGAACCACATCTTTAGTGGTGGAAACATAACTGAGGATTGAGACCAGTACGGGCCCCACGCAGGGGCTGGCCACAATGCCTGCGACCATTCCCATAACGAAGGCGCCGCTGAGGCCGCGGCTTTTGCCGGTGCCGAGGCGGTTGCGGATAAACGCGGGCGATTGAATTTCGAATAAGCCCCACATACTGAGCGCCATGGCAGAAAATAAAAGTACCAGTGCCGACAGCACATATTTATTTGTGAGCGCCGAGCCGAACAGGCTGCCGGTGAGTGCTGCCACAACGCCAAGAGCCGAGTAGGTGATGGCAATACCTAGTACATAAGCCAGCGCGCGCGAAAAATTATGCCAGCGGTTTTTATGATCGGCATGGTAACCAAGAATAGAAATAGTAATCGGAAGCATCGGAAAAATACACGGCGTAAAGCTTGTTAGAATGCCGGCAAGAAAAACCGAAAGAAAAGAAAGCAGCAGGCTTGTCTGTAAAGCTTTTTCAAAAGACTTCAGCAGCGAAAAACTTTCTTTTACCGGGGCCAAGAGCGCTGCACCCGGTGTGCTGATCGCGGCAGTAAACACTTCGATGAGGGTATTTTTTGGCAGGTAGCAGACGCTTTCACTGCAGATCTGGTGGCGAAGCTCAAAAGTAACTTTCTGGGAGGGGTCGGTGATTTTTTCGGGGGCTTCGATTAAAAGTTCGAGGCTGCCTTTTTCAAACAGGCCTTTGCGTTTCTTTTTGCTGAACTTGTCGTAAAACTCAATGTCGGGGCTGGCTTTCAGTTCGCCGGCTTTAAAACCTTCGGGCTTGATGTTCAGAATTTTAAACTGATCGGTGTAGGCATGAAACTTTTTCGGAAGTATGACTTCAAGTTTAAGGGTTTGAATGGCATTGGGCTGCCAGGGCTTTACGAGCGAGATGGAGGTGACGCTGAGGTCTGCAGCATGTACCAAGGTCGGTAACAGCAGCGCAAAAAGAATAGGAAGTAATTTCGACCGGTAAATCATACCCTATTATACGGCTTGTTTGGGCTCAGATCAAACTCGACTTTTTTCCAGATTATACAGGGTCTAGTTAACTCGCGTCTCATTTTAACCGATTAGAAATATGTAAAAGAGGTCACAAATGGGATTTATAGGAATTGTAATCGTTATATTCATGGTCTTCGGTGGTTATATGTTAGCCGGCGGACACATGTCGATTTTCTTAAAAGCAGCCCCTCTCGAGATGATGATTATCGGCGGTGCCGCACTCGGCGCATATATCATCGGTAACCCGATGAAGGTGATCAAAGCCGGTTTCAAACTTTCATTTCATGCTATGACCGCCAAGGGGCCGCAGAAAAAAGATTACCTCGATTTATTGCAGATGATGTTTCAATTGTTTCAGACTTTCAGAAAAGAAGGCCCACAAGGCGTGGAAAAGCATATTGAAAATCCGGAACAAAGTGATATTTTTAAAGCTTATCCTTCGGTTATGAAAAATCATCACGCCATTGCCTTCATTTGCGACACGATGAAAATGACCTTATCAACGGATTTATCCCCGTACGATGTTGATGATCTGATGGACGGCGATATTCGTGCGATCCATGCGGAAGAGCACATGGCTCAACATGCCATTCAGATGGTGGGCGACGGATTTCCGGGTTTGGGTATCGTGGCAGCCGTTCTGGGTATTGTGAAAACAATGGGGCATTTAACTGAAGGTGTAGAAAAAATCGGAGCTTTGGTTGCATCCGCGCTGGTCGGAACCATGCTTGGTGTTTTCGGTGCCTATGGATTTATTAATCCGACAGCAACAAAAATTCTGGCCGATATCGAAGCCAATGGTCGTTTCTTACAATGTATTAAGGCCGCGATGGTGGCATTACAAAGAGGCGCACCGCCGCTGGTTTGTGTTGAGTACGCAAGACGCTCGATCATGCCGGAAGAGCGCCCAAGTTTTGATGAACTCGATAAAGCAACTAAAGATATTAAAAAGGCAGCAGCGTAACTTCAGTGAACTGAACAAGAGAACTTATAAGAGGAAAATGTGGCTCAGAGAAAACAGCTCATCGTAATTAAAAAAATATATGTGCAGGGAAACAAGTTCCATGGAGGATCATGGAAGGTTGCTCTGGCAGATTTTATGACCGCAATGATGGCGTTTTTTCTGGTGATGTGGCTGATCGGGCAATCTGAAGAAACCAAAAAAGCGGTTTCGGATTATTTTTCAACGCCTTCGATGATCGAATATAATTTTCAGAACTTCGGTGCTGAAATCACTTTAGAGAAATTGTTTCTTGATCTGGTAAACGAGCCGTTTAAAGCATTTCAGAGTTTTCTTGAACCTTCGGATAAAACGCCGAATATTCTGGATATGGGTTCTGCAAAAGTAGTTGCGGCCTTTATGGCCGACAAAATGACCGATAATGCCAAAAACGTAACGATTGCGCAAGATGGATTTGATTTTGATATTCCGGATTATTATCTTTTTGACAAGGGCACAGCTTCACCGAATGTTAAATTCATTGAGGTAATGACCCGCCTGACTCAAATTACGTCGGGGTTGCAGGACGCCGAAGTCAAAGTAACCTCGGCACTGTTCATTCAATCGGTCGCGGATAAAAAAGAAACGACAGCCCAGAAAGTGGCCAAAGATCGCCTTGAAATAGTGTCAGCAAAGATTAAAGCCGCGTTCGAGCACAACTCAAATAACCTAATCGGAAATATTTCAGTGAAAGACAAAAAAGGCGAGGCCGATCAGGAAAAAATTATCGGCTTCATCCGAATTTCAATCCATCAGAAAATGGAAGACAGCAAGAAACCGCGCCGTAAGATTGAATCCATTTTCGGAGACAAAGATACGGATAAAAATGTTTACAATAGTTTTGCCGAACAGGTTATCAATCGAAAAGAAAAAGACGGTAAAGCTACCAAATCCGGTTTCGGAAACGATCCGTCGCTGGTTAATCCGGTAGACGTTGAGATGCGAAAAGTCGGGGACGAATCAGATCCGTCAAATTCCACTATCGATCCGAATCAGTAATATAATTTCAACGCTAAATATACAGCCGGATCGTCGCGAATTCCGAATTGCGCCGCATTTGAATTGAACGTAACTCCCAGTTCGGCATTCGAGATTGAATTAAATAAATACTGTCCGACAATTCTGAAATCAAAAAAGCTTTGATAGGCTGCAGCCTGACTGATCGTCGAACCGCCATAGCCGCCCCATTTCAGATTACTGCGGTAATCGTAAAGCCTGCCCAGCCAAATATAGCCGGCGGAATTCCGCGTGCCTTCGTAGTTGCTCATAAGCTCAAGTCCGAATTCGTAGTTGCGAAAATTAAAGTCGGCGCCGAAGGTTTGCCCGTTGCGGATCTCTGATTTATAAAAGCGGTTATCCGTAGCAAAAAGACTGAAGAAAAGTCTGTCGCTGAAATCAATATTAATTCTTGAAAAAATCTTCAGCCAGAAATTATCATCAACCGCGTTCAGATTTGAAACATTGCTGCCCCAGATGCCCAGTTTGATCTGTGGGTGCAGCTTTGCCACAAATGACGCGTTCATCGCCGGATTGTTGTCGCTGTAAGAAAGCCCTTTAACGATGAAGTGCGAAACCAACTGCGCATCGCCCGAAACGGCGCTGTCCGCGCCGAAAGCGATGCTCTTTGCTTTTTCACGCTCGCGGTTTTTATCCTGTGCTAAACAGTAAGTCGTTAAAAAGACAGAGGTTAATAAAATTAGAAAACATTTCATTACTCTATGTTAGATTAATTGGTAAAACCTGCAATCAAGAGCTAGACCTAAGGCCGCGCTTCCGATATATTCTCTCAATGATATTTGATCCAAAACAACAGATTTTTGATTTCCCGATTGTGGCCTTTGACACCGAAACAAGCGGCGCTTTTCCGCTTGAAGCCGAAGTTATTGAACTGGGCGCGGTAAAATGGTTTAAGGGCGAAATTGTCGGTAAATTTCAGACCTTGCTAAAACCTTCGAAAGATTTACAGCCCGACAACATCCGCATTCACGGTATTACCAACGAAATGGTGTCGGACGCCCCGCTCATGATTACCGAAATTAGTAAATTCTGTGAATTTGTCGACAATTCAGTTTTACTTGCGCACCATGCCCCTTTCGACTTGGGCTTTTTAGCCGTTGCAATCGAAAGCAATGGACTAAGGTTTCCGAACAACTTAAATCTTTGCTCGAGCTTAATTTCGCGGGCCTTATTGACAACCACAAATCATAAATTACAGACCCTCATTAAAGAGCTTAATCTTGTGGGTGGCGAAGCGCACCGGGCCTATGACGACTCTTATGCTTGCCTGCAGGTATTACTGAAAAGCCTTGAAAAACTGGGCGAGGATTTATCGCTGGCGCGTGTACTCGAAATTCAGAAGAAAGATCTGAACTGGAAAAACTATCTCATCTACACTTCGCAAAATGAAAAAATTCTCGCGCTTGCCAAGGCCATCGAAAAACAGAAGTCGATCAGTATTATTTATGAGGGCGGGCAAACCAAAGGCAAAACGCGGCCAATCAAGCCGCTCGGAATGGTTCGGAATCCCGACGGGGATTACATTCAGGCCGAATGCGGAATTGATCTGCAGCGAAAACGTTTTTATCTCGAAAAAATCCGCGAAGTAGAGCTATTCTAGCTTTCTTCTTCTGAATATTCTGAAACTACCACATTTTTTTCAGCGTTTATTTTATTCAATTTTATTTTTATCTGTTCAGCCAGCTCTTCAAGATGTTTGAAATCGTCATTGGTCCGCAACTGAAGTGCGGCGCCGCTTTTGGTCAGGCCCTTGCCTTCAAGAATATCATTCAGAAACCGTTCAAAGGCATACAGCGGGCCGGCAATCCGGTGCGAAATTAATTTTCCGACCGTAAACAGAATGATAACAAACATGATCGAAAGCAGACCGAAAGTAATTATAAACGGCTTTGTAAATTTCTCGATCAGCACAAAATTATTTCCGACGAGTTCCTGCAGCGTCACCTTCAGATAAGTATAAGAAAACACGGCGCTGACGAGTGTCAGGAAAAGGCCGGTCACCGAAAAGAATATCGAATATTTTATCTGAAATTTCTTGTTCACCCAGAAAGTTTTACGGTCGTTCTGATCGGGCCAGAGTTGTTCACTGTGTTTAATGAGGTAGTAGATCATCAGAATGTAACCGATCCACTGAATAACATCGGCCACATTCCAAATTGGCGAATTCCACGTACCGAAGCGAACGGCAATAAAATCGATCACATAGCCGTAAAGAATCCGGTCGAGTACGTTGCCGAGAATTCCGCCGACCAGAATCGAAAGGCTGACTCTGAGGGCAAGGAGTTTTTTCGGAATTAAATACTGCACCAGTGCAAAAAGACACAAAATGAAAATGCCGCTGGTTGACAGCGTTACGATTCGGAGGACGGCCGGCAAATCTGAAAAGAGGCCGAGCATCGCACCCTGGTTGTGCACGAGAATCAGTTTTATGAATCCGAAGGCATGTTCTTTGGTCATGCCCGAGGCCCAGCGCTTGGTAATTTGGTCAAAGACAACGCTGAAGACCAGAAACGAAATAATTAATAACCAATCTTTTCTTTTCATAAAAGTATTCTGCCGTTATACTTACAGAAATGAAAACTTTTATATTTAATTCGGCATCCACAGTCTTGTTTTTGATTTCACTCATCAACTTTGGTCCAGTTGAAGCCAAAATGACGAAATTCAAATCCAAGGCCGCAGGCTCAGGCAGCGCCGATATGCTTGCGATATTGGCTAAAGCCAAAATCAATCCCGAGCACGTTAGTTTGCAGATTCTTGAAGACACTGCAGAAGTTTTTTCGTTGAACGCCACAGCCAAAAAGATCCCGGCTTCAATCAGCAAATTGTTCACAACCTACGGGATTATTAAAAAATTATCCATCGGGCACAAGTTCTACACGCGTCTTTATACGGACGGTAAAAATCTCTATTTAGTCGGCGGTGGCGATCCTTCTTTTGTTTCAGAAAATCTCTGGTTTCTGGTGAACGAATTCAATCGTTCGGGCATTAAATCAATCAAAGGCAATCTCATAGTTGATGATAGCCTGTTTGATAAAATCAGGTATGACGAAAGCCGCGAAAGCACCCGTGTCGATCGCGCGTACGATGCACCGGTCGGGGCCATGAGTTTTAACTGGAATTCAGTCAATGTATTTGTAAAGCCTGCAAAGAATGAAGGCGCCAAAGCCCTCATTACGATTGACCCTGAAAGCGGTTTTTTTGAACTCGTTAACAACACTAAAACTGTGGCAACCGGCACTAAAGATATTTCGGAGCTGACGGTGGCCATTTCAAGTTCAAAAAAACTAATAACCGTCGGTGGCGAAGTCCGTGCCGGAGACAATGAAAAGGCCATTTACAAAAATGTTGCCGAGCCCGATTTATGGGCCGCAAAAAATCTGATTTATTTTTTAAAACAGCGCGGAATCAGCGTTGAAGGCCAGATTGAAAACGGCAAAGTGCCGGCAGATGCCGAGCTGCTGGCCAGCTTTGAAAGCAAAAATTTAGGTTATATTCTGGCCGACATGAATAAGTTTTCAAATAATTATGTGGCAGAAATGCTGGTTAAGGATCTGGCGGCGCAAGAGCAGAAATCCGGTGCATCGCTTGAGCGCGGAGTGGATATCATCCGAGAGGAACTGGCCAAGATCGGGCTTAGCCGCAGCGAAGTAGTGTTTCAAAATCCGTCGGGCCTTACCCGCGATAATTTATTCTCGGCAGCGTCACTGAATACGGCACTTACTGAAATAAAAAAAGACTTTTCAGTTTATCCGGTCTTTTTGAACGGCCTGCCAATCGCCGGTGTTGACGGTACGCTTAAAAAACGTATGAAAAACACAAAGGCCGAGGGCTGGGTCCGGGCCAAGACGGGTTATCTGGACGGTGTCGTTAGTCTTGCCGGCTATGCCGGAAAACGCGACGGAACGGTTTTAACCTTCACATTCCTCTACAATGGTCCACGGGACGAGTCGATTGTTCGGGAAGCTTTTGATCAGTTGCTACTTAACAGCATAAAATAGGTGAGTGAAGAAACTCGCAACATTATTATTTTTTCTTTTTAGTCTGAACGCAAATGCTGCGGTCAACGGCTGGGATTCCACGCTACCGGAAAACTCAAGATTTAAAGTTACCCGCGAACTCCGAAAACGGGTCGATTTCTGGGTAAGCATTTATTCGCAGTATTCAACCACGCAAGGGGTTTACCACCTGATTGATAACCCAAGCGTTATACTCGGAAAAATTGATCTGACGGACATCTATCAAGCAACAGATCTGACCGATACCCAAAAGCGCAAAACAATTGAAATCGAAGTTAAAAGCCGCAAGTTGAATCTTGCGCAAAAGTTTGCTGTGCACCCGAATAAGGTGCGTTTACAGATGGGACTGCGCGACCGGATGAAAAAGGCACTTTTTCTTTCCGGAAAGTACCTCACGCAAATGGAAGAGATTTTCGAAGAAGAAAATTTACCGGTTGAGCTGACGCGTCTGCCGTTTGTTGAAAGTTCATTTAATGTTTTTGCGCAGTCTAAAGTTGGCGCCAGCGGTTTATGGCAGATCATGCCTTCAGTTGCCAGACCACAGGGCTTCATTACCCGCAATTACGATAACCGCAATCATCCAATCTATTCCACAAAACTGGCCGCCGAAATAATGAAACAGAATTATCGCAGCCTCAAATCCTGGCCGTTGGCCATCACCGCCTATAATCACGGGCTCAGTGGCGTTAAGCGGATGATGCGAAAAAGCGAATCGGTTCGGATTGAAGATATGATTAAATCAAAACGGGTAACAGGCTCGTGGGGCTTTGCCTCTAAAAATTTCTATGCCTGTTTTCTCGCAGTACTTGAGGTTGAAAGAAACGCCACCGAACTTTTCGGGGATGATCTGGTAAAAGCACGTTCACTCAGTTTTAAAGAATACAAATTGCCTTACAAGAAAAAGAAAACCGAAGTTCTGAAATGGTTCGACGGAAGTGTCACAAGGTTTAAACAGATGAATCCCCACCTGAACTGGGCGGCAATCAAAAACCGCTCAACAGTGCCGGCCGGGGTGTCGTTGATGATACCGAATAAGAATTTTTCCTTGGTCAGGAATTAGGGGAAAGTCGACTTTCTTAGCTTGCGCCTCTTGATTTTATTTCTTGCATCCATATTCTGCCGTTCGATCTATAGACGTGGGAATCCAATCTGACATTTTTCAAACTGAGCTTTAGCCGGAGTGGACAGTAATCCTTCGCAAAATCCGGTATTGCGCCCTCCTATGTACTTCGAAATGCATTCCGTTGCGTAATTTTGATATCCGTAATGCGGAAAGTGATTTTCTCTCCTCGATTTTAAAGGCACCGCCCCGCGCGCCGATGTTTGCGCATGTAACGAAGCATGAAACAGCTTCATCTCATTCCAGAATTTAATTCCAGAAAAGAACATGGCGGCACTTTTTCTCTTGGTAAAAGACGAAAACAAAGGCCACTCTCTTTGAAGAACCCACTTCATCTGGTTCTCAGATCTGATTTTGCTTACGGGTCCAGATCCCTGCTGAGGCACCGCCCCTTAATTGAAAAAGTCATCGCGAAAGCAAAAAAACGATTTGCAATCAGAGTTTATGAAATGGCTGTTGTCTCCAATCATATTCATATAATGATAAGGGGCCGCACCCGGCAGGATTTACAGAACTTTTTCAGAGTTGTGGCAGGACATATTGCTCAGGAACTTCTACGCCAATTTCCTATTTTACCGAGTGAGAAAGCAGAACCGGGCGGTGCCTCAAAAACCCGGGAAAAGGAGAATAGATTCTGGCAAACCAGAATCTATTCTCGGATTGTGAGCTGGGGTAGAGAGTATTTGAATGTGAAAAAATACGTGGTTCAGAATGCATTTGAGGCTTTGGGTCTTATTCCGTATAAAACCCGAGCCAAACGAAGTCTTACGTTAAAGAAAGCTGTTAGAAATACCTCTTAATTCGAGAAGAAACACATTCAGCTCAGTTTGAAAAATGTCAGATCGGATTCCAACGTCCACAGCTAATTAAAACTGTAACAGTGCTCGCGCAGATATTCTTTCTTAAGCGGATAAATCATCTGTTCCGCGGCGTTCAGACATTCTTTCTGGCTGATTCTGTTCTGATAATACTGATAGCAGAAAAATACGGCCTCGTCATGGTTGCCTGAACTCTTGAATTTTTTAGTTTCAACAAGGCAACTGCCAAGATTTTTCGGCGGAGTCGTTTCATAAAAACAAATAGAATTAATGTCTTCACTCAGTTTGGTAGATGACAGTTTCGAAACCTTTTGTTCAAGAAAGAGATAGCAGGTTTCTTTATTAATATAGGTTTTATACTGATTAAAGCACTGCCGGACTGAATTTTCTTTTTCCAGCCGATGCTGTTGTTCGCTCGCTGAAAAAAGGCAGCGCGCCAGTTCTCCGGCCGCAACAGCCGAGCTGATCAAACAACTAACTCCAATAGAAATAACTATCCTGCATACGTCCACGAAAATTTGCTGTTTCAATATTTTGGCCAACTGCCCGCAATTCTGCGGCCTTTGAAGAAGTGCGACCGTCTAACTTTGAGACAATGGCCGCAAACTGAGAGCTTTTAAGCGCAAAATCATTCTTATAGCTTATCTGGTTAATCTAGGCAGGGTTGTTAATTGCATCTCGGATCTTGTTATGAAAAAATTCTGGTTCTTTCTATTTTTAATTATTCTTTCGCAACTGCTGGGATTAAGCCGGGTTGATGCGGCCGCAAGGCAATGCAATATTTATTTTGAGGGTCCGGCACCGAGGTTGAACTCAAGTTCATATTCAGAAGCGCTTGATATTCAGGCCAAAGTAAAAACTATAGCCGGTCTTTCAGTAGGCAATTCACTGGCTGAAGCACTTGCAAAACCTGAGGTGCAGGAAATAATCCGCGGCAATCGGAGCAATTATGAAATCATGCTGGTTGCAAAGCTACCCGTGCGCGAAGGTGGCGGTACTCTGCGCTTAGTCGTGATCAACGAGCGTGAAGGCAATCTGGCTTATAATCACGTGGAACTGACAACCCTTTTAAGAGTAAACCCGGAACTTGCAAATGAAATCGGTTTCTATCGCGTTGAAGGCGAGCAAAATCTGGTTTGGGCACCCGATGTTCAAACCGTGAATTTCCGGCTGAAAAGACTGGCGCGGAAATTCGGTTACAGCGACGGTGTGTGGGGCTATTCCGCAGCCGAAGGCGTCGTGGATACCATGCCTTATTTGCAACTCCTTTCTAGAGGGCGCTTTCCATTTTCCGGTAATGCGGATATTAATCTTTCTGTACACGACTCGATGCATGCGGTGGCCTTTGCAATTTTGAACGTAACGCCAGGCGGGCGCGAGGTGCTTGAAGCGGCAAAATCGCGCACGCAGATCATATTGAAAATTCACGAAAGACTGAGTTCAGAAGTTGAGAGTTACTATGCCACCCGTTTTCTGAGCAGTATTTCTACCTACCTTGCGCCGGATGCGATGGAGCGCACAATGTTGCTTTCAATTATAATGACCGGTAATCACGATTACTTTTCTGCTGCAAGAATCCGCGACAACGACGGCAGCAGACTTTTCAAAAAGCAGAATAAAGAAACTACAATAGCCAGAATTACAGAACTACTGAAACTCTACAATTACTCGCATAAAACTTTCGAGCAGGCGCTAAATGATCTTGCACCTGAAGGCGATCCGAACCGTGAAAAGATTAAAAAGATATTTATCAGAGAAATAAGAATTCTTAAAAGTGCAAGCCTTGCCGATATAAAAAAAGCCGCGCGTATGATAATAAAGTTCATGCCCGCAAAGATTTTCGGTGAAAATGTTGCGGCGGAGAATACCAGAAATTCAACTTTTGAAAATCACGATCCGGCCGGCCCCGAAACTTTACGCTAAGGCGTTTTCGAACAAGTGTGTTGTACTCCATCCTCAATTAGTATTTCTTTTAAAGTGGTCTGATTTTTCGGATGGTACTTCTGATTTGCTGCGCAAATCAGAAGTCAGTAACGAATGATAGAATTCAATTGTACGAAATACTGCTAGAGGCGCTAGCTAATTACGCTAAGGCCCGATCGGTCCGATTCCGATATCCAGCACGCGATACGGGTTATCGGCGTAGTTGATCAGGTATAAAAATGGTTCGATATTTTTTTGAAATACCGGCTGAATAACTCCCGGTCCGGGATAGAAGCCGCCGCCACCGACGCCGTTGTTGGCGGGATCAAGTTCGAAGGTAAACGAAATAATTTTGTGCACACCGTAAGACCAGTCGGTTGTATCTCCGCTGGCAATATAGAGTTCTGAACTTTGTTCGGGCTCGTAGCCGTTCCATTCGGCCATTTTTCTGGCCATGACCGAGTGCACTTGGTGATCAGCACCGGTTTCAATCGGATTGTACTTGTGGCCCCATGGATACAAAATTAGTTTTGAAAAACTGTGCAGTGTTAGCAGGATTGTAATGTTGGTGTGGGCTTCAACGTAGTTTTTAATTGCGCGGGATTCGATTTCTGAGAACGGTGCGGTTCCTTTGTAGGTTTCGCTGTTCGGATCGCTGGAAGAGCCGCCAGTGCCCCATTGAAAACCGTAGTTGCGGTTAAGGTCTACGCCGAAGGTGCCGTTTGCATTTCTTGTGCGGTTTTTTCTCCACATTTTATAGGTGCCGTCTTTGATATCGTATTCCATGCCGTCGGGGTTAACCACCGGAATAATATGAATGTCGCGTGAGTTGATCAGGCCTACAATTCTCGGGTTACCTGCGCGGTACTGTTCTACAAGGTACTGCGCAAACATCAATGGCATTTCAACCGACAGATGCTCACTTGCATGGTGGCCGCCCATAAAGATGACTGCGGGTTTTGTAGGGGCGGTGTTCAGGTCGGTTGTAATTCGAAGTGCCCAGATGTCTTTACCTTCTGTGGTTTTAATTACAGAACTCATATGGACAATGTCAGGATTATTTTTAGCGAGGAGATTCAGCGCTGCGGTCAGCTCGGCGTAATTGTGGTAAGCCGCATCTTTGGTTGGAAAATCTTTTGTACTTAATTCTTCGGCCAGATTAGAAGCCGCAACCAGCCAGCCGAGGTCTTTGATCTTTGCAAGTTCGATGTCGTTTCCGTAAGCGATGACGTAATCATCTTTTACGATTTCGATCGCAGCGCCGGTGCTGGCAATAACCGAGCGTTGAAATTTATCGCCGGCTGCGACTTTCATCCAGTAGTACTGAGTGTTGTTTGAATTGGCGTCTTTAATTGAACTGAAGGTAAGAAGTGTAAGAATTACGAGGCTGAGTTTGCCAATTTTTTTCATATCCCGTCCTTGGGTAAGATTTTTTCCTCTGCAAAAAAATCTTAGCCCGAGACCTAAATTGGAACCAATTTATTAAAAAAAACTAGACTATAGTACTGACTTAGAATTTGGACGTTTATGCTTGATGAATTGAATGCCGATACCCAGGCCCTTAGCCCAGACAATCTGGCCGTTTAACGTGTGAGTTTTGTTTACTTGTTTGAGATTAATTACGACGCGTACAACTTCACCGGGACGGGGTGTGTAATTCGAATTCAGAATTTCGAAAAAAGCCCCTGTTGCCGACAGGTTATTCATCCGGCAAAACAATATTGTTTTTTTTCCGATAATTTCAAGACGTGCAGGTTCGCGGGTGAGAAATCGTCTTGCTGAAAGCTGCGAGCTAAGTTTTGCATCCATAATATTAATAGCTATTTCGGCATTTTCGGATGAGAAATCAACCGGCTTAAGGTCTAGTCTTCTTTTTGTTTTTTCGACCAGATTTCATATCGCAGACCTGATATATTTTCACTGAACTGGCTGAAGGCAATCACAAATTCAGGAGGTAATTTCAGCGAATAGTAAGTATCGCCCTCGTACTTGCCGGGAATTCTTGTGATATACAGAAAGTCGGCGTCTTTAAAACTTTCTTTGTAGATTTCGCCGCCGCCCACGATCATCACTTCTTCGGGCCATTTATCAAGAAGAGTCATCTTCTCGGCCAGAGTGTAGGCGCTGGCCAGTGAGTTAACAAATTTTACACTTTCATACGGAGAATCAAGATTGCTTTTTGAAACAACAATGTGAAAGCGGTTCGGCAATGGCTTTTTAAGAGAGTCGTAGGTTTTACGGCCCATAATAAGTATTTTGCCAGTTGTGCGTTTTTTAAAATAAGCGAGGTCTTCAGGAATATTCCATAACAGGGTATTGTCTTTGCCGATAACTTCATTTTCGCTGACTGCAACCATGTGCGAAAGTATCAAACGGCAACCTCGGCTTTGATGCCCGGGTAGGGGTCGTAGCCGGTAATTTCAATATCTTCATATTTAAAATCAAAAATATTTTTTACATCGGGGTTAAGTGTCAGTTGCGGTAGCGGCCGCGGTGTTCGTGAAAGCAAAAGTTTTACCTGCTCCATATGATTGGAATAAATATGCGCGTCACCCAGCGTGTGAATGAAATCTCCGGCCTCAAGACCGCAGATCTGCGCCACCATGTGGGTCAGCAGTGCATAGCTCGCAATATTAAATGGTACGCCCAGAAAAATATCGGCGCTTCGCTGATACAGCTGACACGATAGTTTTCCGTTGGCTACATAGAATTGAAAAAAAGCATGGCATGGTGGTAGCGCCATTTTATCTATTTCGCCGGGGTTAAAAGCGATAACCAAATGGCGTCTTGAATCCGGATTGGTTTTTATTTGCGTAATGACATTTGCGATTTGATCGACGGTTTTACCGTCTGCAGTTTCCCACGATCGCCATTGCTTACCGTAGACCGGGCCCAGTTCGCCCTTTTCATCTGCCCAGTCATCCCAGATCGAAACTTTATTTTCTTTTAAATACTGAATATTTGTTTCGCCTTTTAAGAACCACAACAGTTCATGAAAAATCGATCGCGTATGTAATTTTTTGGTAGTCAAAAGCGGAAAGCCTTCTTTCAAATTAAACCGCATTTGATAACCGAAAACACTCATCGTGCCGGTACCGGTGCGATCCGCTTTTTGAGCGCCTTGCTCCAGAACATGTTTGAGTAAATCGTGATATTGTTTCATGAACAAACCTCGTGCGTAAAAAACAGGCTACTTGGTGCTTTTTTTAGTTTTTTTGGTTTTCTTGACGGCCTTGGCTTTCAATTTCTTTTTTTTCGCTTTTTTAGCGGCCGCGTGGACCCGCGCTTTTTGCTCTGGAGTCGGTTTAGCATAAGGCCCTTGAACATCTGCCAACGTTTCAGGAGAGTCAGGGCGGGCAACAGCATCTTCAGGTGCCTGTGCAAAAGCCATTGAAGAAATCACAAACAACATAATAAAAACATATTTCATAAAATTCCTTTACTGAAAGTTCTGAACTTGCGCGATGTAAGGTAAATTCCTGAAGTAACCGTCGTAATCTAAACCATATCCAACTACAAATTCATTAGCAATTTGAAAACCGACGTGATCGAGTTTGCACGGAACTTTCAGCGCTTCGGGTTTTTCAAGCAAGGCAATCGTTGTTAATGAAGCCGGGTTGCGCGACTCAATCGCTTTTTTCAGATAGTTCATTGTCAGGCCCGTATCAACGATATCTTCAACAAGAATAACATGCTGGCCTTCAACCGGTGAAGACAGATCCAGAGTTACTTTAACTTCGCCCGAAGAAGAAGTGCCGCCGTTGTAACTTGAAACACCGAAAAATTCGCAGGTGATATCGGTGTTGATATTTCTGATCAGATCAGAATAGAACATGAAAGAACCTTTCAGAACGCAAACGGCAGTTACTTTTTTACCTTTGAATTTCTGGGTTAAAGCTTTACCGATTTCAGCCACTTTGGCCTGAATTTTTTCTTCAGAAATATAAGTTTTTAATTCGAGATTTTTTGCATTCATTGCGGATTCCTTGGCTCTGTTTTTTTTAAAGTATTGTGGCTTTATTACTTATATTCGGGTTCAAGAATTATGACAAACTCTGTTTTGCGTGTCATAAAATCTGGCGACTTAAAGATCTGAAACGGCGGCATATCGAGTTTGGCCCTTTCAGAGGTGCTAGCCGTGCGTTTGACCGTGCCGATCATAAAAAAGACAGCACCCTTCGGCAGTGCAAATTCGGCCGGATAAACTTCGTTACCTCTTGGGCCGCTTCTCGTAATGCTGATGGTCCCCTGCACAACTTCGTTTTCATTTGCTTTGTATTCAACTGCAGCCACCAGTCCCATCATCTGCGAGCCGTCTTCACTCATAATTCCGGATAGATTTGAATTGGTGGCTCCTAAATTCAATCTGAGATCGGCCGTTTTCAGGTTTTGGTGGAGAGTTTCGCCGCGTTTTTTAAAATCATAGATAATGCCGGCCGAATACTCCTGCAAATTCTGGTAAAGCCCCAGGTTCGAACTGTCCGTCACCCATTTCGCGAGCATTTCAGCCGTAATTTCACCGTAGGTAATTTTAAAGTTAACCGAGCTTAAATCTTGGGCGCCATTCGTGCCCCCGTTCTGCTGGTTGGCAATCGCGGCAGCCGTTGCACTATCGGCCGAGCTCTTGGCGCTGAATTCGCGGTTGCGGAAGGCTTCGGCTTTTGTCGCTCGCGAGGAGCTGGTTTCGGTCTCAGTTTCAGTGTCGGAATTGAAATCATCATTCGTGCTGCGGCTGGCGCCGTCGGCCTTTGCAGACTTGTTGAAACCTTTAAAGTGCGTGATTTTCTGAACCCAGCTTTGGGGCTCTTGGCTGTGAAAGATATACTGACCCACAAAAATCGCGGCTATGAAAAGCAGTGCGATCTGAAGCCCGGCATTACTCAAAATTTTATTTAGTAACGGAATTTCTTTGGGCTTGAACGATTGCATGTCAATACCACACTGGGCGCAATACTGATCTTTGGGTTGTGAAAATCCGCAACGAGGACAATTGACAAGCATGAATTTAATTTCCTAACATTAGAATAGGTTATTCTGCTCTGGCGGACAAATGTGCCAAAATAATATTACTACTTTAGTCGAGGTAAAGTCTTGAATCCAGCTCACAAACCGGTGTTATTAGGCGAAGTTCTCGACTCGTTCGGGGTTTTTGAGGCCCGTCGGGATCTCGTTTACTTCGATGGTACCTATGGGCGCGGCGGCCATTTTAGGGCGGTGCTCGATAAATTCAAACCGGAAACGGCTTACCTGACCGATCAGGATCAAACCGCCATCTCACAGGCCACTGCGGAATGGGCTGATTTTCTTAAATCCGGTCAGGTCCGAATTTTCCATCAGAATTTTTTCGATTTTGTTGCTCAGAATCCTCCAACGAAAAAGTTCGATATGGTCTTACTTGATCTCGGAGTGAGTTCACCGCAGCTTGATCAGGCCGATCGAGGTTTCAGTTTCAATAAAGAAGGTCCGCTCGACATGCGAATGAACCAAACCACCGGTGAAACGGCGGCTGATCTTGTTAATACTTTATCAACGGAAGAGCTCATTTCAGTTTTTCATCATTACGGCGAAATCCAGAATCCGGCAAGAGTGGTTCGCGCAATCGTAAATGATCGGGTAACAAATCCATTTACCACAACTTTGCAGTTGGCAGGTCTGATCGAACGTGTGGATGGCTGGCATAAGAAAGGTTTTCATCCGGCCACCCAGTATTTTATGGCCCTTCGCCTTGTAATAAATCGCGAACTTGAAGTTATCGAAAAAGTTTTACCGCTCCTGATGAATCAATTGCGCGACCAAGGTCGTATTTCGGTGATCACTTTTCATTCACTCGAAGATCGAATTGTAAAAAATCTTTTCAAAGATTCCGCAGAGGGATTTCTCGTCAACAAAAAAGTTATTGTGCCCACTGAAGAAGAATGTAAAATAAACACAAGGGCACGTAGCGCAAAATTGCGGATTTTTCAGAAAGGTGCGCTACCTGAAAAACCCGACAAATTTGCCTTACGCCGAGCTCAGCGCGGATAATACAACAGTGAATAAGTGAATCATGGAATGATTCAAAACATTTGAGGTCAGGATGAGCTCCAACGAGATACGACAGCTGAAACCTTTTTTAAGTCTCTTATTTATTATAACCACTCTGCTTGGGGTTGTTTTTATCAAAATGGAAGAGCGCCGTTTGTCTTACGTTGTTCTGAAAATGACCAAAGAACATAAAAAAGTGATAGAAATTCAGAAACAGAAAGAAATTTCCCTAGCGAAATTGACGCGGCCGCAGCTAATGGAAAATCTGGCCACACGAAGAGTGGCACTTAAGCGGGTAACCGCTTCGCAGATTATTCATTTATCTTCAGTTGAACCCATCGCAAGGACGGGCAATTGAAAGCCAAAATTATTGCGGTATTTGTTTTCGTTTGTTTTCTATGGACCTTGCTGATTTTCAGAGCCGCCTATCTGCAGTTTTTACCGCATGATAAACTGAAATCATTGCAGGCCCGCCAATTCCAAACAGTTATTACGCTGCCAGCCCGCCGCGGAACGGTTTTCGATACTCACGGTAAAGAACTTGCCATGTCTTCGCCATCGTACTCGTTGTATGCTGATCCAAAAATCATCCTTAATAAAAAACAGGTCGCGGAAAAATTGGCGAAGCTGATCCCACAAACCTCCCGCGAAATTTTATTAAAAATAAAAGACAATACAAAACGCTTCGTTTGGATAGACCGTCTTATCGAAGCTAGCACGGCCGAAGAAATCCGCTCGCTCAAATTGAAAGGCCTCGGCCTCATCGAAGACTGGAAGCGCGTTTACCCTAACGATAGCCTGCTTGGCTCAACGCTCGGATTTTTGGGGAAAGAAGGGCAGGCACTTGAAGGCCTCGAACTTTTACACGACAAACTACTTCGTGGTGAAAAAAAGAAAGTGCTGATGCGCAAAGATGCGCGTGGCAGGCCGCTTGTGCAGGATGGTTTGCTGTTTACCGAAACACCCCAAGGTAAAGAGCTGAAGCTTACGATTGATTCTGACCTTCAGTATTTTGTTGAAGCCGAAATGGCCCGCACACTTCGTGAACACGATGCCGCCGGCGGCTGGGCCGTGGTGCTAGATGCCCAGACTTCTGCAATCCGGGCCATTGCAAGTTTACCCACATTTGATCCGAACTTTCCGCAGAACGCTTCTTCTTTTGCGAAACGCAATCGTGCCGTGACCGATACCTTCGAGCCCGGCAGCACACTGAAATCTTTCGTTATTGCCAGTGCACTCGATAATAAAATCGTAAAGCCATCAACAAAAATTTTCTGCGAGAACGGGAATTTCAGAATCGGCAAAAATATCATCCGCGAAGCCGAGCGATCTCATGCGCAGGGAACGATTTCCGTAAGCGATGTTCTGGCCTTTTCTTCAAATGTCGGCACTTCAAAAATTGCGCTTATGATGGGAGATGAAAAAGTAAAGGCCGGACTTGTCGCCTTCGGTTTTTCCGAAAAAAGCGGCGTTGATCTTCCTGGCGAAGCCAAGGGCATCAGCGTAAGATTGCCGTGGAATCCGCATTTGCTGGCCAACATTTCTTTCGGTCAGGGAATTACCTCAACGCCTCTGCAACTGGCGAACGCCTTTGCGGTAATTGCCAACGGCGGAAAATTGAACCGCCCTTATATCGTCGAAAGTGTAAAAGATGCTGAAACCGGTGAAATCTTTGACACTCAAACAACCGAAATCCGCAGAGTTGTTTCGGAAGATACGGCAGCAAAAATGCGCCTGATGCTGGTGGGAGTAACTGCTGAAAATCGCACCGGTATTGCGGCGCGGGTACCGGGTTACGTTGTGGCAGGTAAAACCGGAACTGCCCAGAAGATCAAAGCAGTCGGCAAAGGCTACATGAAAGGCGGCTACATCGGAAGTTTCGGCGGATTTATTCCGGCAAACGATCCGAAGTACGTGATTTTCATCGGCATCGATCATCCGAAAAAAAATGGTTATTACGGGTCGATCGTTGCGGCACCATTGTTTTCAAAAATTGCGTCTTATGCTGTGAGAAAAACCGGAATCAATCCTGAAATCCCCACAGAAAACAACTTGGCGAAGGTTGCAACGCCATCCGGAAAAAAACCCGAGCCCGAAATCGAAGATCACATGATCAATATCAGTACCAACGGTAGTGAAGAGACGATGCCAAAAGCCGTACCTTATCTTAAAACTCTGACTATGCGTGAAGTGATCGGCATTGCCTCCGAACAGAAGATTCAGGTGAAGTTCGTTGGCTCGGGCAAAGTTGAGAGCACGTACCCTGAATCAGGGCGGAATTTGAACACCGATCGTGAACTAACGGTCATTCTGCGATGAAAACAATCTCGCTGACCGGATTTTTTTTTTGCAACTTTTTTTACAACAGGGGCGTACTCTTCGACGCTTGCGCAAAAGCTGAACTCGCTTCCGGAATTTGAATGCACCGTGCTCGATATAAAAAATGCCCGAGGTGCTAAAAATTTTTATGGCCTGAAAAAGCACAGTGCGCTAAGTCTTCGAAGTACTCCGGAAAAATGGTATTTGGATCTGGCGAAAGTATCCTTTATTCTGAAAGCCGGTGAAATCAAAAAACGTTCTGACCTTGTGATGAATCAGAACGAATATGTGATTGAGGTAAGTAATTACAGAACTCTGACAGTTTCATTATCGGGTATGTCGCCGAGCCGCCGCGGCCGCCTGAAGATGACAAACAATGCGCAGGTAATTTTTTCAGGAAGGGTAACATGTCATTAAAATTATTTTTTGGTATTTGGTTACATTTTTAACTCATAATTCTTTATTGAAGAAGCGTTGGTTCAATGGACCTATTGTTATAAACGATAGAGTCTTAAACTGCAAAACTTTTTTTATTGATTTCATTTTTTATATCACTTAAAACAAGTTTAATATCATAATCTGGATTTACAAAGAATAAAGAGCAATTATTCGTTTTCGCTTTTTCCCTTTTAAAAGAATCTC
>JANOJH010000174.1:0-1090 GCA_031408135.1 Bdellovibrio sp.
TGGCGTTGGAAGTGCATTCACCTCCACTGTGGTGCGGCAAGGCTGATTCTCTTTAAAATAGTCTGCATAAATTTTATTGAAGATGGAAAAATCTTGCTTCATGTTGGTAAGAAAGACAGTTACATCTACCATGTTTTCCCAGCGTGAACCTGAAGCTTCCAAAATCAATTTTACGTTTTGAAACACGGAATGACATTGCTGTTCGATATTGTAGGCGATGATAGTTCCTTTTTCGTCTAGCGTAACACCCGGGATTTCTTTTGAGCCGCGCTTGCGTGGACCAACACCAGAGAGAAAGAGTAAGTTACCTACTCTGCGCGCATGTGGATATGCACCTACAGGTTCTGGTGCTTGAGATGAATTAATATGCTCAGTCATTATAATTTATTATTCAATCCCAAAAACTAAACTCGTCCACAGGCTATGATAAATGGTTTCATCTTTTTCAGAATGAATCATTCGCACCGAACTCACCATCCACGGGCCTTTGTTGCTAATGGGAAATCTAATAGTACCATCATTTTCAGTGTATATATTTTGCAAAAAGACTTTGTTGCCAATGTGGCTCCATACTTTCACCAAGGCATGCTCACTGGGCTTGCCTTCGAAAAGTACCTGGCATTGAAGATAATCGCCAGAAGCCAACGTGTATGGATTTTTATCCGGAGTAATTTCCAACCGAAGCCCGGCTTTCTTTTTAAAAGTGTCATCAGCTTTGTCGCCAGCCTGAACCAGCAATTTTGCGAATCTTGTGTAGTTTTCCTTTGAGGGATTATTCAGCCCATTTGTTTTTTTTCGCTCCTCCAAAATGTAATCGAGACCATCTTCTTTTAAGTAATCATTAAACTTTTGTGCTTCCATTTCAATATAGGCTGCATCACTTTGCATCACCAAAAGGTGTGTTCCTTGCTGCGAAAATTTAAATGACAAATTATTTCCTTCTGTGGTCATCACTCCTTTCAGCAAATCCCTTTTTCCTGAAAGATTATGCATTTCCAGTTTCTCTGCTTTGTGACGTTTCAAATCCCAAAACTCTCCGGTGAAGCTCTCGCCCACCATAAAATCCACTTTCATTTCTTCTCCAACCTTA
>JANOJH010000854.1:0-11458 GCA_031408135.1 Bdellovibrio sp.
GGTCCTCGATTCGAACCATCAGAAAAGTTTCAGTTCGTTCATAAAAGACAATCTTTCACTATTAACCGACCGGATTGTTCAGACCACTTCGCATATCGGTGAACACTACGTTACTTTTACCTGGGTCGAATTTCAGAACATGTTCAAATCCGCAACCGGAGGCGGCGCCGTTACGGCCATGACAGTTTTTGTAAAATTCCTGCTGCTAAAACTCGGACTGAGCGGCTTTATAAAAGGGCTTTCTGAAAGCCTGAATTACTCGGCCAGTTTTTTAGCGATTCAGGTCATGGGCTGGACATTGGCCACGAAACAGCCTTCCACAACCGCGCCGTTCATTGCCAGCCAGTTGGCAAAATCATCTAACGAGGCCCAGCAGGCCATCGTGGCGCTTCTACGCACCCAGTTTATTGCCGTACTCGGAAATCTCAGTACGGTTTTTCCGATCTGCTTTTCAATTTCATATTTTCTGATGAGTTTTGATTTACCGATTATCGATTACGATTATTCGCTTGAAGTCATTGGTTCAACGAATATAACGGGTCCCAGTATTTTGTTCGCAGCGTATACCGGCGTTTTACTTTTTATGGCCAGCCTTATCGCGGGCTGGTTTGAAAACTGGGTGATCGTCAATCAACTGGGAAAACGAATCCGCAACAGCAAAAAGCTAAGGTTCTACTTCGGCGAAAATGTCTCAATCAATATTGCGAATTTCTTTTCAAAAAACGCAAATGCACTATCTGCCAACATTTCTCTTGGGCTGCTGCTCGGATTTTTACCCCAGATTAACAAATTCATGGGACTTCCGCTGGATGTACGCCATGTGACGCTCGCGACCGGTGGATTTGCAACTGCACTGCCCGTGGCGCTCCGTGGCGGAGTCGATGGCTGGCCGCTGGTCAATGCGCTAGGTGGGATTCTGACAATCGGTTTGATGAATATTTCCGTAAGTTTCTTTATGGCCTTTTTGCTGGCCTCAACGTCTTCAAAGGTCAAATTTAAAACCCTCTTCAGCGTGTTAATACCCGGCTTTGTTCACATTCTGAAAAGACCTTGGCTGCTGTTTGTTCCTGAAAAAGAAAAACCACCGGAAAAAAAGTAAGCTAGTCGAATTTTTCGTCTTTTTCGGTACGCTCGCGCTTGCCGCGCTTTTTAATGATCAGACCGTTAAGAAAATTTCTTAACAGCTGGTCACCGCATTCAACATAGTTTGGATGATCTTCACTTCTGAAAATTGCGGAAAGTTCAGCTTTGGTTACTTTAAAATCAACAAGTTCCAGGCATTCAATGATGTCGGTATCACGGAATGCAAGTGCGACCCTGAGTTTTTTAAAGATATCATTATTCGTCATAATTGTTCTGCTTCTCTGACAAAGGTTTACTTAACTGAAAATACCGGCGACAAAATCTGCATCTGCGAATCATCATGCAGATTTGAAAGTGAAAATTTATTATTCGGGAACAATACCAACAACTTTTCGGTGCCTTCACCTTTAGTCAACTGCAGCGTTTTACTCTGTTGTGCACCCAATGTGACCGTAGCCGGCAGATCCAAAAACGACTGATCTTCCTTTTTAAGTGAAATTCGCATGTCGGTTTTTACTGTGGTTTTAAGTACATCATCAAATTCAACCGCGCTTTGCTCATTGTGTGTCACCAACAACTTAAAGGCCAGCACGCCATCGGCTGTCAAAGCCAGTTTGCGGGTTGAAATTTCAAGAATAACTACGCTCGAGTTATTATAAAGTTTCAGACCGGCCTGATCCAGAAGCGAATCACTGTAATCTTCAGCGGTTTTCAATTTCGCAAGCAGCTCCGGATTACCTTTTGCATCTGTAATGGCCTGTTCAAAAGCTTTGCGAATCTCACGCGCGATAACGGCGTCTATTAATGTCGTTGCAAAATCGTTGGCGGTTTGGCCGGGAATGCTTCGCAGGTGGGAGCCAAGCAGTTCCTGCTCTGCAACGCCGTCCTGATTCACATCAATTAAAAGGCTGATGTCGCAGGCGTGCCAGGTGGTCATCGGTTTATAAAGTTTAACCGCGACCTGAAGCATATCTTTATTCAATCTGTAACCTGCAGTTTGCAGATCACAATCAGACGTCATGTAGCTTTCGGCCTTAGGTTTTCGCTCATCCGTCCCGATTAAATTAAAAAGTAAGGCTTCACCGACGTTTGAATTCTTGCTGACGAGCGTCAGTTCAGCCAAAGCACCGGCTGAATCCAGTTCAGAAGTTGAGCTAACGACAAGTTTGCTTGCCTCAAGCGAAGAAAGTTTGTGTGCAATTGCCAAAACCGGCACGCGGTACACTTCATTTCCACCCTGCAAAAATTTAACCCAGCCGTCCATCTCGCGAATTTTTTCTTCTTTCATTTCGGTTGAGTCTAAAGTCAGAACAACAACAACCTCAGTGCTTGAGTTCGCTTCAAGTGTTACCGTCGGCACTGTGGCCATCGACATAAACCCATTGCCTTCGAAAATAACTTCAAAGCTTTGCTTCTCAGCGGAAATATTTTTAACAGTTAACATCCGACGTAAAACTTTTTTACTTTCGATGGTAACTTCACCCAGTGAAAGTGAATTCTGCAGAACAACAATTTTGCTTTCTGCGGCTTTATCGGCCTGAACGCGGCCAGCCCCTTGCAAACTTACCGGATAGCGATTACCTGCAACCGCAATTGTTTTGGAAGTGCCCATCACCAAGGATTTCAGCTCACTTGCTTTCAGATTTTTTTGAGCCTGTCTGACCAGTGCCACGACCCCTGCCATGTGCGGCGCCGCCATCGAGGTGCCCGACATCTGTACGGCCTTTGCTCCGCCGCCCATTGCTGCCGAAATAACATTTTCTCCCGGTGCCGAAATTTCAGGTTTAATAAAACCGTCAACTGATCGCGGACCTTTAGAAGTAAAGTCGGTCAAAGTGTCGATAATGCCGGGTTTCTCTATTTTTATGTCTGTTTGAAAATCGAATGTAACTGCAGCCGCCTGCATTGCGGCCTTAACTTTATTAGCATCTGCCAGCGTAATCATGATTGCCGGAATTTCAAATTTATCCGTCGTGCCCATTACGATCGATGCGCCATCTTTATTATTTGCTACAATTACACCGATTGCGCCACCTGCTGCTGCACGCTTAACTTTGTCATTGAAATTAACCTGCCCACGGTCGATCAGTGCGATATTTCCGTTAAGTTCAGCTTTTTGTTCTTCAGTTAAATCGGCTGCGGCAACCCCGAGAAATACCAATTTACCCGAAACCGCGCCCGCCGCATCGATTTTTTTCGAAGTTGCGGCCTCGATCGCCTCAACAAGCAGAGTTTCAGACCCAAGATTAAAACGAGAGGCTTTAAATTTCCAGAGGTGATCGCCGTTATCAACTGAAGCGGCCACAGAAAGTGCGGCATCAGAAGTACCCGGCGCACCTACGATGTAATCCGAATGACCCGAGTTACCTGCAGACGCCACAACAACAGTTCCGCCATTCACCAGATTCTTTATAGCTTCGGCATAAAGAATGTGCGGATTACCGTAACTGCTGCCTAATGACAAATTAACTACTTCAAGCAAATCTTCATTGGCCGCATCGGCATTCGGATCTGCCGCATACTCAAGTGCTGCTATGACCACGATATCGCTGGTAGATCCATCTGCGCCGAAAACTTTTATAGCGTGCAGTTCGGCTTCGGGTGCCATTCCGTTGTAAGTATTTACATTATCGCCCAGCCCTGCCACAGTTCCTGCAACGTGAGTGCCGTGTCCGGCTTCATCGATGGGGTTCACGTCCGGCTTAGGAATATGATTTTGAAAATCTGGCGAACCGGAATCAAATGCGGTGCCCACGAGATCGATTCCGCCAACCACTTTGCGGTTTGGAAATCCCGCATTGGCAACGTTAGGATCTACAGCTTTGAAGGCTTCTTCGGTTCCGGCACCCATAAACATGGCGTGCGTAAAATCAATTCCAGTATCGATGATCCCGACTTTTACGCCTTTACCGGTGATTCCGGCTAGATTGAGTTTTTCAGCACCAATAAATTTTGCTGAATTGCGCTGGGCAAAGACCGGCTCTTTAGTCGAATTCGAAAGATCAAACGTCAAGGGACGTGCGAAAGTTCCGGATCTTTCAGAGTAAACAACGCTGCCGAGGCTTTTGATTTTTTCACTCAATTCGATCGGTGCCAACACTGCGATGCCATTCAAAACCATTTTATATCGGAAAATGATCTGCACATCAGGAGACAGAGCTTTCAGACTTGTGATCGTTTCGTCCTGCTCTTTTGTGATTTCAGCAAGAAGCTTTTTATCGATCACAGCGCGACCATTCACGGTTTCGGCGGCTTCAAGTAACGCAGGGTTTTTAAGTTTTAAAACAGCAATGAGTTGCGACGTATTCTGGGCTCTTGTGCTGACGATGTTACGAGCCAAAAGCAGATTCGGATTGGCCTCATTCGAACTTCGCGTACATGAGGTCAAAAGTAATGATGCTCCAAGCAATAAACAGACCCCAATTTTACTTTTGATTTCCGAATTCATATTTTCCCCCTGGAAAACGCAATTTTGCTGCACAAGTCTTAGGACGTTTTCAGATTTTCGTCGACCTAAAATTAGGACGGGATCGAACCTTTGAAATGTCTTCACACCTGTGATTTAATAAAACCTTCAGTTTCACACAATAAAAGGAGTCAAAATGAAAAAAATACTAATAATCGCCTCAATGCTAGCTTCGGTTTCTTTTGCGGATGTCGCAAAACCGACAACAGTAGCAAAAGACACTAAACCCACCTCCGTCAGTAAAATGAACGTGACCGGAACTGTTAAATGGACAGGCTTCGGCGTCGGTAAAAGCCACAGCGGCGATATCGCTTTAAAATCAGGAAGCGTAGAAATGAACGGCACCGCACTAACTGGCGGAAGCTTCACTTTAGATATGACAAGCCTGAAAACCGGCGATTCTCCGAAGTTAGAGGGGCATTTACGCAGCCCGGATTTTTTTGATGTCGACAAATTTCAGGAAGGCCAGTTTAAAATAACTAAAGTTGAAGAAATCAAAGATGCCAAGGCCGGCCCTACTCATAAAATTTTCGGAGAACTGACAATCAAAGGAAAAACTCATCCGGAGGAATTTTTAGCAACGGTATCAAAACAAGGTAAAGGTTTCGCAGCTAAGGTGGAAACAGAAATCAAAGACCGCACTCAATATGACATCGTTTACAATTCAGGTAAATTTAAAGCGGTTTCGGTTCTCGGCGACAAATTGATCAACGATAACATCAAGATCCAGTTAGACATAAAAACTAACTAGGCGCTCTCTCCGTCTTTATTCTTCGAATAAAACTGTTTCAGCTCAATTTTCTGGGCTGGAACACCACCCCAGGTTTCACCGGGCGGCACAATTGTTTTTGGTAATAAAATTGAATGCGGCAGTAATTTTGCTCCGTCACCGATCACGGCGCCACCCATAATGGTGGATTTGATTCCGATGGTACAGCCATTGCCGATTTTCACCGGTGCAATCACAAGCAATCCACCCTGCCCATAATGCGCGACCAGAGTAACAGACCCGCCGATTGTTGATTTATCCCCGATTTCAATAAGCGAAGGATCTGAAATCCAGGTGGAATTTATCTGCACGTGTTTACCGATTTTCATTCCCATCATCTGATAAAACAGAATCCCAAGCGGTGATGGCGTTACAAATTCAAGAAAAGTGTATCTCGCGATATAAGTGAGCCCGTTATGTATAAACCATTTTAACGATTCAAACGAATAGTAAGGGCCACGCCATTCTTTAAGTCTTCCGACAATCAGAAAATTCAAAGCCGGCGCCAAAAATAAAAGGCTCACGCCATAAAGAAAATATCCAATCGCAAAACTCAGACCATAGGCCAAGTTCTGAATCACCACTCCTTGATTTGAGGTGTAGTCAGCTACAGCTCGAAAAAGCGTAATCCCCGGCACCAGGGAGGCTCCCAGCAACAGGCAGGCAAGAAAATAAACCGGGATCATCGTTGCAATATGCATAACCACTCTGAATCGTCGCAACAGCACTTCGAAGAGCCATTTTATTCCGCCGTGATCAGAACGGGTCGTATCGAGATCTATTTTTTTACTCATGTGACCTTTCTCTAAAGATACCGCTTATGTAGTACGTAATTATAATCAGAGCACAGGTTTTGATAAAAGACCAATAGATCAGCGTAATCTGCCCGGTTGACCAGCCCGCAAGAATCAACTGGTTAAGGTCTCCAGCCATATCTTTAGCGCCTTCTGCACTGATGGCCGAACCCATTGGCATTTCTTGCAGGTTGTTTTTGATCCGGTACCACTGAAGTGCCGTATTCGTAAAAGCCGTCGTTCCGAATAAAAGCGCCGGAAATCGCCAGAAGTCCCATCTGAACCGCGTCGTCAAATTATAATAAAAACAAACAATTAAAAATGTACTTAAGACAATTTCACCCAGAATACCGGCCATCGAAATAAAAGCGGCCAGTTGCAATTCACCAATCCCAAAAGTCAGAAAACAGCTTAATGCAAATATCAAAAGCAGCAAATTCAGATGAAAACGGTATTGCATTTTAAAAGCCCGGTAAATACCCGCAGCAAGAAGACCGAAAAAAAGAATTATAAAAAATGTCGAACGCGAATCGGAAATTAACGTCATGCCAGCGGTGGGTACGATTGCGCCCAGCGGAACGGCCCAGCGCCCTCCCATCCACGCAGCCAGGGCATGCCCCATTTCATGTAGCGGAATGGTTGCAAACAAAAAAGAAAGGATTCTCAGAAAATCAACTGAGGCAAATAAAAAGGAAACTAAAAAAGCAGTGGGTAACGCAAAACGCAGAGTTTTGAGATTACCCGCGCTAAACGTAGTCACCTTTTCTGATTTTTTCTAAAATGATTTTTTCGGTTTTAATCGGATCACGTGGATCAACCGAGAAATAGCTTTGTTGTTCACATCGAATTTTTTCTTTAATTAACCATCTTAAGATGTCCGAAAGATCTTTATTTTTCTTATCTTTAAAGAACGGATCGTTTTCAAGCGCATCTTTGGCTTTTTTGAGCGCTCGGGCCTCGGCCGGGTCAGATTCTTTAACTTTGTAATGTGGTAAATCGTATTTTTTAACGTCGCCCGGCAGTACGCCCAAGAATCTTACATTCGGTGCGCTGAAATCACTGTTTCGGATAAGTGATGCCGCAGAACCGGCCTTTAAAGTTCTGAAAATATTCTGCATCGTGTACGCATCGAGGTCCCCGAAAAAATACATCGGTACATCCAGCTGGTTTTCGATCAGTTTACACCAACCACGAACTCCGTTAGACGGCACACCTTGTGCGCCCATCAGAATACAATTGTTCCGTTTGGTAAAACCCATCGACTGCAAGGTACCTGCGGTACCTTCTGATTCAACGACGAGGCAGAAATCAATTTTCTTTTTGGCTTTAAGTTTAAGTGCCTGCGGACGGTTCTTCGGCTGAAACGGCGAGGTTCCAAGTGTCGATAAATCCACAACGGCTTTGTCGCCGTCAGGCAGGCTTTCGGTCACAACCAATTGTTGCGAATACGTCTGACCGCCGCGGTCATTGGCAAAACAATTCAGTTCTTCGCGGTACACTTCAAGCATGTCTCCGATAAAATCGATAATACTGTCAGACTCATCTTGCCCCTCAAAATCCAGGGGTTTGTATCGGTTATTACCTTTGATCAGACCTTTACAGATATAATACAATTCACGCTTCGTATTGACGGCGCCGATGTCTAAATTTCGCAGAAGAATTTCGAGCATAAAAACAACACGGGCCATTTTCTGTACTGAAGACACGTTCAGTTCTGTTCTGACAACCTTATCACCCGGAGTTAAATATCCGACTTTCGCATTATAGTTTGAATTATCAAGTGAAGTCTTTACGGCCTCTAGATACGGGCGTTTCGAATTCTCGAGGTCTTTCAACATTCTTTCAGCCAATTGCTTTGCTTCTTTAGGAATGTCTAATTTCAGTTCTCTTACCTTCATTAATGCCATATCCTACCTACTTTTTATTTTTCTTTATTTCAGGCTTTACCGTAACTTCTTCAGCTTCAGCAAAGGACTCTTCTTCCCCTGAAAATTTATCCTTTTTCTTTTGCGCCGCCAGTTTGGTTTGTGCTTCGACCAGATCAACCTGCGCGGCCTGGGAATCCCGGCCCAAAATTTTCTTAAGTCCGTCTTCGGCTTTTTTACGACGGGCATCACTGGCTCCGGCAATAAAAACCAGTTTTTCAACCAAGATAGGTCCGAACTGCTCGATGTGGGCCAATTTTCTTTCTAAATCAGCTTCTTTCATTTCATGTTTAATATGTCGGGACAACTTCTGTCCGGCCTGCATCAATGCACGACGGATTTCCTCTACTAGCTCATCCGAAGCATCGATAGTTTCTTTAGACGCATTCTTAAATTTAATAAACGGTGAAACCACTGAAACAGCAAAGACGAATGAACCCAACGGCAATGAATCTTTCGGTTGCGCCAGTCCATAAGACTTCCAGTTGACGCTTTCAATGGCCCAGGTAATGGCACATCCGGATTTATCAAACTGCAATGGCACACGGTTCGCGAATCGAAGAAGCTGCACGGGCTGATCATTAGCACCGCGGTCGATAAAACGGGCCAAAGCAACTTCCACAACAACGGGTTTAAAGTCACAGATGGTCGGTTTTCGTGTCATGACAGAAAAGAAGTCGACCTGACCTAGGCGATTAATCGATTTTGAAAGCGCTTCTTCGCCTACGGTTAACACCGATTTTGTTGAAGGTGCCATTAATACCGTGGCCTGAATGGCCTGAAACACCTTTTTGAATTCATCTTCATTTAAAGATGTAATAGGTTTTTCAACCAGGTTTTTTGGCATTCCCGCTTTAACAAAGTCTTTGAGTGATTGATCAGAGATCCGTGAAAAACCGGTTTTTAAAAATTTTGACAGCGGAATTTTTCCGTAAAGCGTGGCGTGAGTTATAAACTCCCCCAACTTAAATGTATGCGGATGCGGAAGAGTCGCTTCCGGAATTTCCGGCGTCTGATTGCTCACTCTTTCAGTGGTCACCCAGTCGGCGTCCGCCAGTTTGTATTTCATCGTCACATGGGGATTCAGGAGGGCTGTGCCTTCGATATAAGTCAGCAATCCGCCGTCACCATTGAGCTGAATCCGACCATCGATTAAAAATTCAACCCTGACTCCGCTGGTCTTATTTTTCCAGTCGATCATCTCTTTGTTTTTAAGAATCCCCGTGTTGGTTTTAATATCCACATCAACTTGCGCTGAAATCGATTTGCGCATTGTTTTCGTTTTAGAAAGGACCTGCACTCCTTTGGCATTGGTCATCTGTGCCCAGGTCGTGGCCGCAGAAATACCTATACCCTGTTGGCCGCGCGAACACTGTCCGCGTCCGAATTTAGAAGAAGCCAGATACTCACCAAAGACTTTCGCAAGATCTTCGGCTTCGATTCCCGGTCCGTTATCTTCAACAACAATTTTGATTAAATCGGTATTCTTTGTAGATCCCAGGCCAATTTTTACAATTTCTATTTCCAATTCCGGCAAAATCTCATTTGATTCACAGGCATCCAGAGAATTATCGACCGCCTCTTTCAACGTAGTTAAAACGGCCTTTATCGGTGATGAAAATCCGACCTGCTGAAGGTTTTTTGCAAAATACTCTGCTGTACTACTTTTAGTAATTTTGCTCATATCGCCCCTTTTTTCTCGCAAAAACACCCCAAATTCTCCGCTTTTTCGATGGTTTTTCATTGAAAAGAGCTAGTATTCGGAGGTCAAAATTAATTATTTACTCTTTCATTGAAGGGGTAACGAGGTGTTAAAATCAAGCCTTCATGGTAGTCACTACGCGTTAAGAGGCCGAAATGTTTATTGTTTAGTATTTTTTGCCAAAATTTTAGGTTTTTACATATAATATTCAGCTTTTAAACAGCTTATTCTTTAGCGTTTTTAAGCTCGTCAATCGCCATTTCAGCCCGGGTCTTATAGCCTTTTTTGGTATTACAGTCCTTGCAACTAGGTACGCAATTTTTTTTATCGGATTTTCCACCGCGGGCAATCGGAACGAGGTGATCCATCGTCAGCTCACTCGAGTTAAACTTCTGCTCGCAATGATAACAGGTACCCTTACCGATTAACTGCTTCCACCAACTGCCCTGCCGGAGTACTTTGGCTTTTTCTTTTTCTTTCTTCTTGTGCGCCTCACTGGCAGGCGTAAAATAGATATCTGACATGTAGACTTATTTAAGCGGATTTATCGGTGGAGTAAAGCGCTGATTACTTGATTATGTCCTTTTTATTTCCGTCGCAAAGAGAGCCTAAACTGATTCTGGCATTGCCATTGCTTCCCGTATTTCTGCACAACGACTGGAATCACGCATTTAAAGTTGCCCTGACTCGAGTTCGCTCACTCGCGGCCTGCTCTTTCCGAAGTAGTGAGCAATCTTTTCAATCAGCAGTCCGCGATTGATCGGTTTTGTGATAAAATCATCAAAGCCGCTGTCAAGACAGCGTTGTCGTACTTCTTTAAGGGCATGGGCAGTTAATGCAATGATCGGATTTTTTATTCCCATTTTCCGCAGTTGAATTGCAGTTTCATAGCCATCCATTACCGGCATTTGCAGATCCAGTATAAAAATATCATACTTTTTAGCGCCGGCTTTTTCCAGTGCAATTTTACCGTTAATTGCCGTATCTATTTTTGCACCGGCCAGGTTCAGGATTTTTCCGATTAAGTATTGGTTATCAACAGAGTCATCAACAATCAGAACAGTCACATTTTCAAGAGTGACCTTTAGCCCCCCATCCGGAAGTACGGGCCCACTTCGTTTGCGTGATCTGACTTCCACGGATTCAGAAACCTGAAATGGGCCCGGATCAACTGTAACGGTGAACATGCTGCCCTTGCCGATTTCGCTCTCGGTTAATACCACATCGCCACCAAGAAGAATGGCAAGGCGTTTTGATAGTACAAGACCAAGCCCGGTGCCGCCGAATTTTCGCACTAACGAGTTGTCTGCCTGCGAGAACGACTTAAAAAGTTTCGTAGTCTGTTCTTTACTTATGCCAATACCGGTATCCTTAACAGTAAATGCTAATTGCGGATGCTGGCCCGGTCTTGGCACTTGTTTAATCGTAACAACCACCGATCCTTGTTCTGTGAACTTAATGGAATTTCCCACAATATTCAGCAGGATCTGTCGAAGCCTCAGGGGGTCGGTGTTAATTTTTTTAGGCAATGGTTCTTCCATTGCAAAATTCAGCGAAATTCCCTTTTCGCCCGCGAGAAGATTCAGCAAAGTTTTTGAATCCGAAAGTATGTCGTCAAGCAATACATCGTAGCATTCAATTTTTAGTTTACCCACTTCGATTTTTGAAAGATCCAGAATATCGCTTATGATGTTCGATAAAAGTTCTCCATTGCGTTTG
>JANOJH010000872.1:0-9537 GCA_031408135.1 Bdellovibrio sp.
TAGCGGCTTGGGTGCCGAATTTTTCAATGGTCATTCTGGGTGTATTCTTGTTGTTGCGCTCAAATCGTTAATCGTTTAAAAATAAGTTATGAAGTTAGAAATACTCACTTATCCGAATCCGCTGTTGCGGGAAGTTTCTGAACCGGTTACCGAATTCGGTCCGGAACTCAAAAAACTCATCGATGACATGCTCGAGACCATGTACGATGCCAACGGCATCGGCCTTGCGGCTGCGCAGGTTGGAAAACTTATCAAGTTACTGGTGATCGATACCCGGCCGCGCGATCTCGAGCGCACTGACGATGACGACCAAACAGAACTTGAAAAGAAAATTCGTCAACCTTTAATACTGATCAATCCTGAAATTATCAAGGGTGAGGGCAAAACCACGTTTGACGAAGGCTGTTTATCTGTACCGAGTTTTTTTGAAACCGTAGAACGTTTTGAAAAAATTGAAGTCAAAGCTTTCGACAGCGATGGCAAAGAGTTTCGCTTTGAAACAGATGGATTACTGGCGATTTGCATTCAGCATGAAATGGATCATCTAGACGGAACTTTGTTTATTGATCACATCAGCTTTACGAAAAGTAATAAAATTAAAAATACCATCAAAAAGACGGGCTATCCTACAAAAGAAGAAATTGCAGAAAAAAAGACGCAACGAAAAAAGGTTCCAGCCAAAGTATGAGTCCTATCAAGGTTTGTTTTCTGGGAACCCCGGCCTTTGCGGCCGTGCATTTAAAATTTCTACTTAATCATCCGAGCTACAAAGTCATGGGTGTGGTAACCCAGCCGGATAGGCCCACCGGAAGAAAAATGCAGCTCACTCCCTCGGTTGTAAAAGTGACGGCACTCGAAAATTCACTGCCTGTGCTGACTCCGGAAAATCTGCGCAAAGAATCCGGCACCTTTGAAACCATAAAGAGCTGGCAGGCCGACGTTGCCGTGGTTGTGGCCTTTGGCCAGATTCTATCGCAGGAATTTCTCGACAGTTTTAAATATGGCGCCGTCAATATTCACGGAAGTCTATTGCCGAAGTGGCGGGGGGCAGCCCCCATCCAGCGTTCGCTTGAGGCCGGCGACACCGAAGGCGGCGTAACATTGCAGAAAATGGTTAAAAAACTTGATGCCGGTGCGATTATCGGCGAACGGAAAATTAAACTGAGCAATGAAATTACAGCAACCGAACTTTATGATCGTTTGGCAGTTCTTGGTTGTGAACTGCTTGATACCGCGCTGCTCGCCTGTATTAAAGGTGATGTGCAACCGGTTGAACAAGACGAAACAAAAGTTACAGTCGCGTCAAAGATTGAAAAATCCGAAAGTCAGCTGAACTGGAAAATGAGTGCACGGGAAATTCATAACCGCGTGCGCGCCTTTACGATGGGTCCGGGCACTTTTGTGATGTTTCAGGGAAAGCGCCTGAAAATTCACACCACAAAAGTTATGGATGAATTTTCAACCGGAACGCCGGGAGTTGTTTTCGCGACGAATTCGTTAAGCCTTCAGGTTCAGACCGGTACTGGGGTGATTTCAGTACTCGAAGTGCAGCCTGAGTCAAAAGCCAGAATGCCGGTTGCCGAATTTCTGAAAGCCACAGGCCTAAAAAAAGGAGATATGTTTGTCTGAAGTACTGATTTCTCCGAGTATTCTTTCAGCCGATTTTTCGGATATCCGGAATGAAATTCTGAAACTGACCGAAGCCGGTGCCGATTGGCTGCATGTTGATGTGATGGACGGAAACTTTGTGCCGAACCTGACCTTCGGAATGCCGATCATAAAATCTTTTAAACCGCATTCGAAAATTCCGCTGGATGTGCATCTGATGATTGAAAAACCCGAGCGTTACATAGCTGAGTTTGTAGCGGCAGGCGCCGATTATCTGACCCTCCATCTTGAAAGCACCGAAGTGCTGGTTGAATCGCTGAAAAAAATTCGCACGCTAGGCTGCAAAGCCGGTATTACAATCAGGCCGGGCACAGCGGTTGAAGAAATTAAATCTTATCTTTCATTAGTTGATCTAGTGCTTGTGATGACGGTTGAGCCCGGCTTCGGCGGCCAGAGTTTCAGGACAGAGCAAGTTGAAAAAATACGCCGACTTAAAAAATGGCGCACCGAAGGGCTTGGAAAATATTTAATCGAAGTTGACGGTGGCGTAACCGCAACAACAGCGGTTATTTGCCGCGAAGCCGGTGCCGACGTGCTCGTGGCGGGCAGTGCGGTTTTCAGTGGCGAAAAAACCGCGGCAAACTACCGCAAAAACATTCAGGCTTTGAGGTAGAAATATGAAAAAATTTATTTTAGACGGAAATTCGGTCACGGTTGATTCACTTTATGAAATGACAACTGCGTCGGGCACATTTGAATTGGCTTCTGAATCTGCAAAAAAAGTTAAAGCCTCTCGCGATTACATCGAGGGCCGCATTCAAAACGGCGAAGTTATATACGGTGTAAATACCGGCTTCGGTGCTTTCTCTTCTGTGCGGATTTCAGATTCTGAAATTGAACAACTGCAGAAGAATCTGATCCGTTCACATTCGGTTGGAATCGGCGATCCGTTTACGAAAAGCCAGTCAAAGGCCATGATGATTCTGCGGGCCAATGCGCTGGCGCGGGGCCATAGCGGCGTTCGCCCGGTGGTCATCGAAAAAATAATTGAATTTTTAAATCAGGATGTGATTCCGATAATTCCACAGCAGGGCAGCGTCGGTGCACGCGGGGATTTGGCGCCGCTGTCGCATCTGGCACTTGCGTTGATCGGCGAAGGCGAAGTCTGGGGGTCAACCTTAAAAAATGTTAAGCCACTTGAGTTAAAAGCCAAAGAAGGCCTTTCGCTGATTAACGGCTGTCAGGTGATGACGGCAGTGGGGCTGCTTGCACTTTATGAGGCGCGCGACCTTCTGAAAATCGCAGATATCTGCGGCGCAATGTCGATTGAAGGTTTACGTGGTTCGCGAAAACCATTTGACCCGCTTATTGCCGCCACCCGGCCGCATGCGGGCGAAGCGCCAACAGCGCGAAACTTACTGAAAATTCTCGGTGTTAAGAGTGAAATTTCGGAAAGTCATGCCATCAACGACCATCGCGTGCAGGATGCGTACTCGTTGCGATGTATGCCGGCAGTACACGGCGCAACAAAGATGTCGATTCAATATGCGATTCGAATACTCGAAACCGAGGCTAATTCGAGCACCGACAATCCGCTGGTTTTTGCCGACGAAGGTAAAATTCTTTCGTGTGGAAATTTTCACGGCATGCCGGTTGCCCACGCCATGGACTTTGCGGCTATCAGTATTTCATCGTTAGCCAGTATTTCGCACGAAAGGATTTCAAAATTTATTTCAACTCAGATGAGCGACCTACCACCGTTTCTCGCTACTAATGGCGGTCTGAATTCGGGCCACATGATCGTGCAGGTTGCAAGTGCCAGCCTCGTCAGCGAAAATAAAGTGCTGGCTCATCCGGCCAGCGTTGATTCGATGCCCACTTCTGCCGAAAAGGAAGATCATGTTTCGATGGGTACAATCGCCGCACGCAAATTTTCTCAGATCGTGAAGAACGCCCAGAATGTTCTGGCGATGGAGTTTTTATCTGCCACTCAGGCGCTGGATATGTTACTGCCGTTGAAACCAACGGCTGGTGTTCTTGCGGCGTATGATGAAGTTCGCAAAGAAGTACCCTTTGCAAAAGTTGACAGAATATTTTCGAAGGACGTGGAAAAAATCCGCAATATGATTTTGCACAGAAATATTATTTTCGCGGTTGAGACCATGGTTGGAAAATTAGAACTTTGAAGTCATAAAAAACCAGCAAGGGTAAATTCCATACAACCTCGGACTCATTTTACCCGGTCTTTATTGTGGGTAAGCCAAACTGTGTTTTAAATTGCAGAAACTCATGGTTCCTGTTTTGCAACTGCTAGACTCATGAAAAAAATAAACAAAAAGTCTTTTTATATATTCAGAATTATGTGCGGACTATTTTTGGTCGTAATGCTGACAGCATGCAACAAAGTGGTCGATGTTTCGGATGTGCCCGGGCCCCCGCCTAACGTGCCTACCACCGATTTAGATGTCGATAAATTAAATGGAATGTGCGTGCAGGTTTTTTACGACAACAGTACGGACCCGTCATTTAGGTTCGGAAGGCAACACTCTCTGATGCTGCTGAATCTCCTGGGACACTTTCCCGAGTATCAACAGATCGTAGGGCCGATAGAGATGTATAAAAAAGGAAATCTCGACAGATGCCACGCCTCATTTTATATCGGTACGGTTTTTGGAAATAAACTGCCGCCGGAATTTATCAGCGATTACAAAGCGACCACCCGCCAAGTGGCCTGGATGGGATACAATTTCTGGCAGTTAGGTCTCGCTTTTGAAAAGACCTTCGGCTACAGAGATTATGTATTTACATCTTTAGACTACACCAATCGGACTCCAGACGGAAAGCCTAGCTTTTTTCGGGATGTTCTTTACAAAGGAGAGACCTTTTTTAAAATAAGTGTCTGGAGCCCGTCCGCAGTACCCGGGGCACCCACTCCTTCGCCGGACCAGACTCTTTTAGCAGCGTTTGAAATGGCAAAATTAACTAATAAAACCTCCGACGCAGCGGTGGTACTGGCTCAGACTAAACATTCCTTTACTAACGAGGTTATACCCTGGGCGCTGAAGGCGGGTAACAAGTTTTATGTCACCGAATCCCCATTTTCATTTATGCATGAAGCGGACAGATATTTTGTGTTCGCGGATCTGCTTTTCGATATACTGAAAGTCGAACCTAAACACAACGCTAAAAATGCACTGCTTCGAATTGAAGACATTCATTCCATGGTCGAATTGAGATATCTGGATGAAGCTGTTTCAATTCTTAAACGAAACGCGGTTACACCGCACATTATGCTGGTGCCGATATTCCGCGATCCCTTATTTGCGATTTTGCGACAGGGTGATACCCGCGTAGAAATCCGCATGGAAGAAGTTCCCCAGTTTGCAGCGCTTATTGAACGTTACAAATCCGAAGGCAGCGTTTTTATCTGGCACGGAATAGCCCATCAGTATCAGAATATAAAAAATCCATTTACGGGTGCCAGTGGCGATGATTACGAGTTCTGGGATTCAACAAAAACCTTGCCCATTGCAGAAGACAGCGTCAGTTACGTGCTCGATAAATTTGAAAATGGTTTCAATTCGCTTAAAAAATTTGGAATTGCTCCCAAAGTTTGGGTCACACCGCACTATCACGGCTCGGCCCTTGATAACGTGATGTTTGGGGAATTATTCAGTTGGATTATAGGCCGGGGAGTTTATTCGGATGCCACTATTACCGGGCTTAAAAAGCCGGATTTAACAAAGCCGCTGCACTTTGCCGAAAACACGGAGGCATCGGCCCAAAACCGACGCGATTTTTTTGCTGGCCTTAGTGTCGAAGCTCCCGCAGCACAGCGCCAATTCGGACAATTTTATCCCTACGAAATTTACGGAAATATTTATGGCCAGAGGGTTGTGCCGGAAAATCTAGGCAATGTGCAGCCTTTTTTAAGTAATCAGGTGGTTGCAACGAGAAACGTCGCGCGCATTTTAGAAGACGCAAAGAGAAATCTGGTGTTGCGTGACGTCTGGGCCTCTGTATTTTATCACCCATTCCTGCTCGATGGTAACGTGAATGCCGAGAATACCGATTTAACCAAACCGAAAGATCTTGAAAGACTGGTAAGTGGCATAAAAGCGCTCGGCTACAAGTTCATCAATCTTGATACCTATGTCGCAAATACAAAAATAAAAAAAGGCAAACCCAAAATTGAAATCGAGAGTTTAAAGTAAACGAATTCAAAGGAGAGTTTCAAATAAAATTGAAGGTGAAAAGTGAAAATGAAAGAGTATAAGTTGAGGATGTTATGTAATTATTTTGTGATTATTACTGTCGTGGCAGTAGCAGTCCTGCCGCAAATGACAATTGCCCAACAGCCGGTCGTAACTCGAGCCTTTGTAGTAAAAGACGAATCGAAAGAAGAGAACATGGAAATTGGAGTCGATTTCTATGCATCCCAAACAAATCTGATGCCCTATGACGGCAATCAGAATGACTTCATCACGACTCTGTACGGCCGGCTGCTGGATAGCCAGTTCGTTCCGTTGCTCAGGTATGTTGTAACAAATTATTACTATCTAAATCGGGGAATGACTAATAACAGGATTTGGACAAGCGACAGTCGGACAGCGGTCGGCCTAGGTGTCGATTACAAGTATAACAATTATTTAAAATTCAGATTTATTCTCGAAAATATAAATAATAAAGTTCCCGTTACATCCTACACACAAGACAGTTATGGCCTCATTTACAATCAGTATGCGGAATTCGAGCTTTTTGAACTTAACAGTTATCTGGAATCATTTTTCATACCCCGAGTTTCTAGAAAAACCGTGGACACTTTTATTAAGGTGCAGGCGTTAAAGAGTTACTATATCAGCCGTTCGGCCACGTCATCAAATGTGATGTTTCCATTTGCGCAGGTAAAAATCAAGGTGAACGACGACAACAACTTTGGCCTCAGCGGACGAAATTTGAGCGTGGGGCCGGGATATAGATATTATACGGTTAACTCAAAAAAAGACAGTTTTGCATTTGTAGCCGAGATCCACTCCGTGCTTTATCAAAGTAAAGATCTGAACGGTGATTGGATGCAGATGCAGGCGGCGATGCAATTATGGATCGATTGAGGACGTAGTATGGAAGTATTTGACTATACTATTTCTTTTCTGGATTTCCAGGATGTCTGGATGATAAGTACAGTTCTTTTTTGTTTTTTAGTCATGTTGGATGATATATTTGTTGATGTGCTAGCGTTACTTTCAGGTTCGAAGCCATACCGAATGGATCCTCTAGAATTCAAAAAGATGAATATGATTCCCGAAAAGAAAATAGCCATAATGATTGCCAACTGGCATGAGGATGCTGTTCTTGAAAGGATGGTTGCCGGCAACGTAAATAACATTGAATACAAAAACTACGAAATTTTGCTCGGCGTCTACCCGAATGACACCGCGACATTGAATGCAGCCAGGCGTTCAGAAAAAAAATTTGCGAATGTGCGGGTTATCGTCAATATGAAGAACGGTCCTACCTCAAAAGGCCAGATGATCAATAGAATGGTTAGTTACATCGACCAGTTCAACAAGTTTACCCCTAACAATGCTTATGATCTTGTGGTAATTCAGGATGCTGAAGATGTTATTCACAAGTATTCGCTCAAGCTGATGAATCTGCGGTCTGCGGATTATGACTTTATTCAAATTCCGGTATTTTCGCTGGATTTGCCGCTCAGTAAACTGACGGCCGGCGTATATGTAGATGAGTTTACCGAATCTCATACAAAAGATCTGCTGGTGCGCGATACTTATGGTGGCGGCGTGCCTTCAGCCGGAGTCGGAACAGTGGTTAGCTGTGCGCTTGTAAGCCGACTTCTGAAACTACAGGACGGACATTTTCTCAGCGAATCGACGCTTACCGAAGACTATTACCTGGGCTTAACCTGTTATGATTTGAAAGTTAAGTCGCATTTTTCATGTGAATATTTTGAAAACCCCGATAGCAAGACTGGCAAACTTGTAAAAGAATATATTGCGACGCGCGAGTTTTTTCCGCAGAAAATCCGGGCTTCGATTAAACAGAAAACAAGATGGAGCCTCGGAATCTGCCTTCAGAGCCTTGAAAATAAACGTAAAAAGAGAAGTCACTTCTTTGGGAATTACTTTTTATGGCGGGATCGTAAAGGAATGATCAGTGTTCCGCTATTTATTTCGGCTACGCTATTCACGCTTTATTTTTTGAGTATCTATCTTTATTCGGGTAATTGGCCAATTCTGAATCAGGCATCTTATTATGATTTTTTTATCGGTTTGATGTGGGCCAATTTAACTCTTTCAGTTTCTAGAATTTTTCAACGAGGCTATCTTGTTTATAAAATTTATGGTTTCAAAATGGCGATGTTTGTACCGCCTCGTTGGGTTCTGAGTAACTTTATTAACACTTCCGCCTTACTGAATGCGGTTTATCAGTGGACTCGCTCCAAAATTAGCGGAAAAGCACCAGCTTGGTCTAAAACGGATCACGTCATACCGGCCGGGTTCGGGGAAGGAGCACTCAGCGTAAGTATGGCGGACCTTGCGCCTGCGCGAGTACCTCTGGTTCCGATGCCTGTGCCACCCAAGCGCGTTACCTCAAATGAACTCACTAATTAGCAATAGGAATCAAACATGATAAAAGTCGTTAATTTTTTTGTAGTCTTTTTGGCAGGCTCAGTGGTAGTGACTTCGCAGCCGGCATCTGCAGCAGCACCGAAAATTACCAAGTCGTTTAATCCAGAGTCGATTGTGACCAATGAGTTTGTCACGATGGCCATCGGGTTCATCAACCCGAACAGTCAGGCGGTTAGATTCACGGCTCCGTTTACCGAAATTCTGCCAACGGGCATGATCATTCTGGGTTCCGCCAGTACGTCCTGTGGAGGAACTCTCAAGGCTGAGCCCGGAAGTTCAAAATTTACCTTAAAAGACGCCAGAATTCCCGCCTACAGTGCGTGTCACATCCTATTGGGAGTAACAGCTACTAAAGCAGGAAGCTTTGAGAGTAAAACCGAAGTCTCCGCTCTTCAAACCGACAGAGGTAATAACTCACGCAGCAGCGACGCGACATTGCAAGTCATACGGCCTGAGTTATCGAATTCAAAAGCAAACTGACTCGCAAAAAAATTTGCTGCTACAACAGAAGGGGATTTGCCAAAATTCGCATAATGCGTCCTGAAGACAATCCGTCGCCGTATGGATTCAAAGGCGGCACCTGATTTTCCCAGTGATTCTCTTTGTCGATTAACTTAAAGGCTTCGTTAACTATACTTAGCCGGTCGGTTCCAACCACCTGTGAAAATCCGGCCACTACGCCTTCGGGGCGCTCAGTGCTCTGCCTTAGGACTAATAACTTTTTAGCGAAGCTGGGAGCTTCTTCCTGAATACCACCAGAGTCGGTCATGATAAATTTGCAATGTTTCATGGCATAGACAAAATCGAGGTAGTCAAATGGATCAGTTAGAAAAATGCGACCTGCAGAACTGGCGGCGATATTCTTATTGGCTTCAGTGAGCCAAATAACATTCTCACCGAACTCATTTTTGTAAATGTCGTCCACCGAAGCACGGACATTTGGGTTTGGATGCACAGGAAAGAGGATGTCGACATTTCTGACTTTAACAATATCGAGAAAGGCTTGCAAAACTTCCTTTTGTGCCTGACCGAAATTTTCTCGTCTGTGCATCGTTACCAAAATGAAATTTTTCCTCTTTAAGAAAGAAAATTTCCGCTGGAACTCTTGGCTCAAATCGGGCGCATCAATTTTTTTAGAAACAAAATGAAGTGAGTCAATTACAGTATTACCTGTAACCTCAATAAATGACGAGGTGTCAATTCTTTCGTCTCGTAAATTCTGCGCGGCATCTTGGGTCGGGCATAAGTGGGCCTTGGCCACAAGACTAATGGCTCTGCG
>JANOJH010000874.1:0-2037 GCA_031408135.1 Bdellovibrio sp.
CAACACTCGCGTGAAGTAGCCAACCTGTGCGCTATTATGGCAGCCGAGCTTGGCTTGAACGTGAAGCAAGCAAAACGTGCAGGTCTGCTACATGACATAGGCAAAGTGTGGCATGAGGAATTAGAAAAACCACATGCCATAGTAGGTATGGAGTTAGCCTTGAAATACAAAGAACACCCGATCATCTGCAATGCCATTGGTGCACACCACGATGAGATTGAGATGACGAGCATCATTTCACCAATTGTTCAATCATGCGATGCTATCTCTGGTGCGCGCCCTGGTGCAAGACGCGAGGTGATGGAGCAATACATCAAACGCTTGAAAGATTTAGAAGCCGTTGGCTTGAGTTTTGAGGGCGTTGAAAAATGTTATGCCATTCAAGCAGGACGGGAGTTGCGTGTGATGGTAGATGCTGAAAAAGCATCGGATGAGCGTGCCTCACAATTGAGCTTTGATATTTCGCAGAAGATTGAAAAAGATATGCAGTATCCCGGGCAGATTAAGGTGACAGTGATCCGCGAGATGAGAAGCGTGGCCTACGCTAAGTAAGAAATCAATTAGCTCACATAAAAAAAAAGAAGCCCAACCATGGCTTCTTTTTTTTTGTGCACAAGCATGTATGACGAGCAAGAGATGTTTCATGAACAACCTTACACTTGGTAGCCGCATATGCCAGGATGGTCGATATTTATCAGTCAACGATATAAAAATCCCTAAACAGTAATAGTTAATTTATACGAATGGGTACTTTTAGGATTACCGTAAAAAGCAATCTGAGTTTAAATGATCAGCCACGCGAAACTTCTAAGCATCTCAGCCCTTGCTTTTCTAGCCCCCACTTTAGTTTTCTCTCAGATTACTTTACCAGACACTCTTTTTGTAAAGGCTACGGTTGAAAACGCTAAGCAGATTTACCATCAGTCTACAAAAAGCTACTCACGTCTTTACAATGGAAAGGAATACATAGAATTCAAGAAAAATATGCCGGAGATAGGAACTCCTTTTTTTCGTTCAGAGGATTGGGAAGAAGGTCAGGTATTCTATGATGGAGAATTATATGAAAAGGTGTTTATGCGCTACGATCTACTGCAGCAGAAATTGGTAGTTGAACACAAAGGTCATGGAGAAATTGAATTGATCAGTGAGAAAATAAAATACTTCAGGATAGCAGGGCATACTTTTGTGAGATTAGAAGAGAAAATTGGTAACAAGTCGCCTATCAGCCCAGGCTTCTATGATCTTATCTATGACGGTAACACCAAAGTTTATGTGAAACGTCTGAAAATAACGGAGGAAAAAGTTGAGACCCAATTAAGCATAATCCTGACCTTTAAGGAAAAGAACAGCGTCATTATTTCAAAAAAAGGAGCCTATTCGCTCGTGGGTAATAAATCATCAGACTTAAAAGTTTTTGGAGATCAGAAAAGCGCCTTAAAAAAATTCATTTCTAAAAATAAAATCCGATACCGCGCTAATCGCGAAGAAGCTCTTATCAAAATAGCTGAACACTACGATCAATTAACGAATTAGGATGTCGGCTACGAAATTTATTCTGTGTGCATTTCTCATTGTTCTGACAGCTTTGGATTCACAAGCTCAAGACCACAAATCGCTAAGCGGGGATTTCAAAAACCTAAAATTCGATGAGTTTGTCAATCAGATTGAAAAAAATACTGTATACCATTTTTATTATAATCCGGCTTGGACAGATAGCTTGAAGATTAATCTATCCGTTCTGAGGAAAACAGTTCCTGAGATTTTAGATGATATCTTTCAAAATACAGAATTGCGTTACGCCATTGATAAAAATAATTCAATTTACCTTTCATTAGGCCAATCACTTATGACTGATTTGCCCTTTGATTTCTTTGGTGAAGGTGAACAACTGAATACCAAAAAAAATAATGATCAGGAGTATTCACCTTACGAAGAAATTGAAAAGACAAAAGAAGAGAAACTATTCACCATTGGGTTTAAGAATGCCAATTCAAAACCCACAGCCAATATTGCCGGATATGTTCGCAACACAAAATC
>JANOJH010000034.1:0-2823 GCA_031408135.1 Bdellovibrio sp.
AAAAGAACGATTTGTAGAAAAAATGGGAATGGCGACCGAAATCGAAATGGCCAGCGTCAGAAAACACCTGCTTGCTGTTTTCGCCTCATAAAAAAGCGTCGTGATCTTTTTACCCGCCGGCTCAAATTTAAAAAACAGGTAAATATTTACGAAATGATTGAGTTATTTTTTTTCGGTCATTCGGGCTTAAAGAGCCTACTTTATTTAAAATCAATTCATTATCTGCTGTGAATATTTTTAAACGAGCATAGCAAGGTTTTTTAAGACCCGCCAAATTCCATTCATCAAGCTGGATATCACCAGCCCACTCTGAATTTGTCCTCGAAGTGATCATCAAGACTGTCGTTGCCTTATTCTTTATATTAAATTCTTCAGAACTCAGAACAAGAGCTTTACGTTTTTTAGAACTTGAGAGATCAGAAAAAGGAAATGGCAACTCGATAACGTCAAATGGCTTATAAGTTATCGTCGTCATCACTCATCCATTCTGGCGCTAAAGTTTTTTCGATTAATTTTAGATAAGCCAAATCCTCCTCTAAAGAAGGGGCCTTTTTTAAAGTCACCTTGTTATCATTACCGATTTGGAAAACAAGGGTGTCGCCTTCTTTTAGGTTTAAACTTTCCCTGATTTCAAGTGGAATAGTCGTCTGCCCTTTTTTTGAAATAGTGGATGTTTTAAGTGCTCCCATGAGACCTCCTCAAGATATGAGATCTATAATATCGAAAGAATGTATGAATGTAAAGAAGTATGTAAAATTGACTATCATATAGCATTGGTTTGATTAGACCTCTAAAAACCGGATAGGAATCCGAATTTCGCATGAGCCCTACCGTCTACTTGTCCCCTAGTTTGGCATTGTACAAGCAATGTTACAAAAGCTAAGGGTTAATTTATGGCATTGACTTTTGATATGATATTATATATAGTAGGTACAGAATGAGTAAGGCTCGGAGTGTAATCGATCGGGCTGTATTACTTGAACATGGCAAATTCGAGGCTCGTGTTAAGGTTTATGAGATTCCTAAAAGCCTTAAATTTCCACAAGGGCACAAGGTTAGCTGCTCCCTTGTAGAACGAGAAACCGGTATCCTAAGAGTACTTTTGGATAATCATGAGCCTTTTGGATACCATCTGCATACAAAGCTTCCGGAAGATAAAAGCTTCAGGGTTGGTGTCGATGTGAAAAACCATATTGAGGCCATTAGATTATTTTTTAGAGAAGCAAGAAAGGTGTATAATGAAGACTAAAAAAGCTCTGACTATTAAATTTATATCACTCGCAGAACTCGAAAAAGAACTGATTGATTATCCTAAAACCAAAATTGGCTATATTCAGCCCACGGACGTTATTTTATTTGAAAATATTAACGGGTTCCGCAATTTTATGACCCTGCAAAAACTCGAACTTTTAACTCTGATTGCTTCAGCAAAACCCAAATCAGTGTACGAACTGGCAAAAATGGTTGATCGTGCTATTTCACCTGTTCAAAAAGACTGTCACTCGCTAGCGCAAGCTGGATTTATCAAATTTGAAAAAGAAAAAGGTGGGCGCGGTACGATGACCCCTAAGCTGAAGTTTGCCTACAATAGAATCGTAGTAGAAATGCCGTCGCATCCTTATGAGCTATCTTTTAAACGCGCAGCGTAGTTACATTCGGCAACGCGGTGAACCAACGGTAAACTTCGGGATTGAATACCCCCAAATCAAAATCTAGCGGTAAGAAATAATTTTTTCCTCAACCAGCCGCTTTTCTAAAACCAGACAAATCGTATGATAAAGAATTTCGTGAACTTCCTGAATACGCGCGGTGTTCGGGCCAGGTGCAATGATGTTAACGTCAGCCATATTTTCCTTAACCGCTTTACCACCGTCTTTGCCCGAAAGTAAAATAGACTTAGCGCCAATTTGTTTACACATCAAAAAAGATTTTAAAATATTCGGCGAATTGCCGGAAGTCGTAATCCCCATAAACACATCTCGTGAAGTCATCAAACCTTCAACCTGGCGAGAAAATATATCATCATAACTGAAATCATTGCCGATAGCCGTAAGAATAGAAGTATCAACCGTAAGCGCAAATGCTTTAATCGGGCTGCGATCCTGTTTCAGCTTAACCACCAGTTCAGCCACAAAATGCTGGGCATCGGCTGCCGAGCCGCCATTACCGGCCACAAAAAGTGCGCCGCCATTTTTATAGGTATCCACCAACAGGTTCAGCATTTTTTCAAATTCCGAATGCAGCACCTGTGAATCAAGCAAGACTTTCAGATTTTCGCTAGCTTGGGTGATTTCTTCTAACAATATTTTTTTAATCATATGACCTCTAATTAATTTTCTGTTTCAGGTAACTCAGTAAATCTTTTTTCAGATCGTCGCGTTCGAGCGCCAGATCAATATTTGCAATTAAGAAACCCAGCTTATCACCGGCATCGTACCGACGCGAATTAAAACTGTAGGCATTCAAAGTTGACGTTTTAGCCATTTCATTCATGGCATCACTCAGCTGAATCTCCCCGTTTTTACCGGGCTTCGTGTTATCAAGAAAATCAAAAATCTCAGAGTTAAACACGTAACGCCCCGGCAGCGCCCAGCTCGAGGGCGCGTTTTCAGAAGTGGGCTTCTCGATTACGCCCAGCACTTTTTTGCCGCGTGATAAATCTTTATTATCTGGACCGATATTTACAATACCGTATTTTCCCGAATCTTTTAAGTCTATCGGCAGCACCCATACTGAACTGGCATTTGTTTTCTGGTATTGATCTGAAAGAAAGGCCGTTACGTTTTCAGAACGGGTTTTTGATAAAGTAATTTCATCGCCGAG
>JANOJH010000066.1:0-6362 GCA_031408135.1 Bdellovibrio sp.
TTCATGAAAAGTCGCTGCTGCGAAGGTTAATAAATACCTCTTCAGGGCTAATCGAGAAGGCCTATGGTTCAGATTTCGAAACTGCAGAAGCCCTGATCGACTTTGCCGAAGCCGCAATTCTTAAGGTTGGTGAACAAAAAACCAGCTCGGGCTTAATTGGCTCTATGGAAATTGTTAAAACCTCAATAGAAAAAATTGAAGCTCTTTACAAGCAAAAAGCTGACGTGACCGGCGTTCCTACGGGCTTTACAGAGCTCGATCGAATGACCTCCGGCCTTCATGGTGGAGAGCTTATTATTATCGCCGCACGGCCCTCTATGGGAAAAACGGCGCTCAGTCTTAATTTGGCTTCGCACATGGCCCTTCGGGCAAAGAAAACTGTCGCGTATTTTTCGGTAGAGATGGGCAAAGAATCCGTCATGATGCGGCTCTTGGCTGCTGAGGCCAAGATTTCAATGGGTGAAATTCGTAATGGCCGGATTCAAGATGCCTCATGGCCAAAACTGATTCAGGCGGCAGGCGCGATTAGCGAAGCCAACTTATTTATCGACGATACGGCCGGTATTTCTCCATTTGAAATCCGAGCACGCTGCCGGCGATTGAAGGCACAGCATGGGCTTGATTGTATAATGATCGACTACTTGCAGTTAATGGATCTTAAGCAAAAAGTAGAGTCTCGTGAGCGAGCAGTTTCAGAAATCTCTAAAGGCCTGAAGGCTATCGCAAAAGAATTGCAAATACCCATCATCGCACTGGCACAGCTTAACCGTGGCGTTGAGGGCCGTTCCGATAGAAGGCCGATGCTTTCTGACCTCCGAGAGTCTGGCTCAATTGAGCAGGATGCCGATGTTATTATGATGTTGTATCGTGATGATTACTACGACAAGGACGACCCTGAAAAGGCGGGCTCTGCCGAAATCATCATTGGCAAGCAGAGAAATGGACCTACGGGAACTGTAAAACTGCGTTTCGATGCAAAATACAACTTGTTCAAGAACGAAGACAATCATGCTGTTTCTCCGTTACCGCCACCTCAGGCTCCTCCAATTAATGGTGGCGGCTTTTCGAAACCTAGAAATTTTGCCCCTGGGGCCCAAAGGTAATCGATCTAAAATCTAAGTATTTTGAGGCACCTAGACATTAAACCTAATTTAAAAACTTTAATAGTTTCTCATTGTAACTGAATTAACCTTTTGTTGTGATGAAGCTGTCAACTAGTAGCTTATTACTCTGTTCATGAAGAGCATTGTGTACGCCGGAGAGTTTACCTTATTGCAAGCAGGAGGCGAGCATGGGACGGGTTTTAGAAAGATTTGCCGAACATACAAAAATGGACGTCGATACAATCGAAACCGAGTTATTCGCCGCGATCCGCGCACTCGAGGTTGAGGCAAAGGATATGACCGTTGAGGATCTTCGACAATGTCTGCTCATTTACCTGGATGAAGTTTTTTACGGGGTAAGTCCCGAAAAAACCCAATAGCTAAGATTATTGAGCGATCGGCTTATTAATTTCCTCTTTTAGCTCATTTAATCGTTTAACAGTTTTTAAAAAACGCTTATGGCTGATATTCTCGGCCTTAAGTGTTTCCTCAATTACTGACAAAGCTTCAGCTTTCTTATTTAAATCTTTCAAAATCTGTGACTTCAACAAACTCAGCTGCGGTTCATTACCTTCTGAAAACTTCAGCGCATGATTTGTCAGGGTCAGGGCTTTTTCCAGATTCTTATTCTTCTGCAAAAACCTGGCGTACTTTTCAAAATAAACATACGAGTTCGGATATTTTTTTATCAGCTGCTCGTAAAGTTCAGACACTTTTTTTGTTTCGCCGGCTTCCCTCAGGTAAGAAATCGCCATTAACATTTCGCCCGGCTTAACATCTGAAAACTTGCGTTTAGTGATCACGGCGACGCTTTCGGCGTCAATTCTGGCTTTTTCATCTTTCAGGTCAAAAATTTCACTTAGACGGCTTTTCAGCCACAAAAGCTCCTCGGCTTCAAATCCGGCATAATTGCCATAGGTGCTTTCAGTAAACGCTTTCGCAGCGGCTTCTTTGTTTGCTGCCAGCTTATCGATTTCCGAAAAAAGTGTCTTGGTTTTTGCCGTTAAGTCGTCATTTAAAAACTTCAATTCTTTTTTCTTTTCCAGATAATCAATTGTCCATCTGATTTGATCAACGTTGGAGGTCGTAAGCGAAATAGCCTTTTGCAATGTCTGCGCATACTCTTCGGTTAATTTTTCATTCGCCTCGGCAGCTTCCTGCGCCAACGCAACTTCCGTTGCCAGCTTGAATTTCTGATCCTTTATTGATTTTGTCAGCGAAAACCATTTAAGTGCTTCGGCATAATCAAGAGAATTGTAGGCCTGAAACGCAAGCACGCTAGCGGCCGCCGGATCGCCCAGCTGGGCAATTTTCAAATTCGCTTCGGCCTGATTTACTTTTTTTATTTGATTCTGCAGCCCCAGAGCAAATTCTTTTGCCGGCTGAAAATCCAGCCATCGGTAGGTCTCGTTGCCGTTTTTATCAAGCATTATCATCGTTGGAATCGCTTTGATTTTAAATTTTTCCGAAAGCTCGTGGTTTTCTACGAGGTCCGAGTTTAATTTCAATAAATTTACTTTTCTGATAATGTTGCTGACTTCTGATTTATTGTACGTTTCTGTCTGCATTCGAATGCAGGCGGGGCACCAGGGCGCAGAAAAAACCAGTAGCGTCGGCTTTTTGTTTTCGCTCTTGAGATTATAAACTTTCCCGGTAAGCGGGGATGGTTTTGTTGCTGCCGCTTTGATCTGACCAGAAACCAGATTGAGCGCTTTCTGATGTTGTTCACAAACCGTCTTTTTATCATCGCACACATAAAAACTCAGAATTGCTTTCTTGGCTACAGTATCCCTTTTGAAAGTAAAAACCGTTTCTTTTTTCACGGTTGGTTTAAATATCGCCTCAAGATTGTCGTAGGTTACGCTTGCGGGCGCTTCTTCATTTAAATGAAATCCTTTTTTCGCAAAAACGCTAATTTGGTTTTTTGCAATTTTAATTGAGACCTGATCGTCTGTCAGACGCGACCATGCTGAAATTGAGTAAAGCAGAACCAAAATTAGTATTTTCATGTGTGCTCCAATAAAAAAAGGACCCTTTGCAGAGTCCTTTACCTTTTTTAAAATGTCAAAACCGAGCATCTAGCGTCGGCTTAATTTTTCAATTAAGCGCGCTCAACTGCAATCTGGATTGACGTTTCAAGGCCTTCAGCAAAGCGAATTGTCGCCTTGTGTGTGCCTAGTACCTTAATTGGCTCTTCAAGGTGGATATCTTTTCTGTCTACTGAAAAGCCAAGCTTTTCAAGACCTTTTGAAATATCCGTCGTCGTTACAGTTCCGAAAAGTTTATCATTTTCGCCGGCGTTCAGCTTAAAGCCAACGGTCGTGCCTTTGATTTTATTTAAAATCGCCTGGCGCTCGGTCATCGCTTTTTTCTTTTTAGATTCAGCAACGCGTTTTAAATGATTGTATTCATTTTCTCTTTTTTCAGTCGCTTCTAAAGCCAACTTTCTTGGAAATAGCAGATTTCTAGCAAAACCTTCAGATACGCTTACCAAGTCCCCTACTTTGCCGAGATCTTTAACATCTTTTTGTAAAATAACTTTCATATAATCCTCACTTATTTTAGTGTAGTTTTTGTTTTTTTTATTACGAGCCTTCTAAAGTCAGCCCAGTAATCTGCGAACCCCACAAAAACGATAAACGGGGCCAGCTGGAGAAAAATCAACAAATACGTAATCGTGCGGAATATCGGACTTACTCGGTAGATTCGCAGTAAAGATGCAACAACCGCAATGCCCTGGAAGAAAAATGCCACCGTTAATACGATCAGAATATTTAAACCGAGCGTATGTAATAATCCAGGCGTCGCACTTAACTCAGTATACAAAATCGTAACCAAAGCAGTCCAAATTGTGAGGCTCGGAAGCCGGAATTCCAGCCAACGAAGGCCTGAGGCAATTCTTTCGCGCTGTATTTTGAACAATTTTGTTACTTTGTCTTCGTATGCAAAGCTAATTGCCAGTGACCCGAATAGGCTGGCGATAAAAATCCCAGGTAAAAACTTAACCAAAGCGTCTGATGTTGGCGCACTCTCTGGAATGGCCTTGTTCATCGCAACACTTAGGGGCTTAACAATTTCTGCCAACAGATCACCCGATGTCAGGTTTTTCAAAACCAAAAAATATCCGGCTAACGCGAAAAAAAATCCCGTACAGATTGAAATCAAACCGGAGTTTAGCCAACCGATGCCGCGCTTTTCAAGCTCACTGTAGGTACCCAAAGTCATCCAGATAGATCCTACATAAACCGCTGTTTCTAATATTTTGTGATTTTTGATTCCCACCATCAGCATAGCCGCGATTAAAACGACAGCTGTTGTCCAAAAAGTTCTCGATCTTGTTGAAACAAAAAGCGCACGCATAAATGGCGCACCTAAAAAAGAAAAGAGAACTGAGGCGATGGCGCTAATCAACACCAACACCAACACGCTCTTATCTTTTTGGGTTTTCAACAAGCTCATGATTACCTTTGTTTCCGGCTAGTTACATTTCTTCTTTGTCGTATTTTTCACTGCGCGCCTGAGCTGCAGCCTGACGACGAAGTTGCATTTTTGCTTCGCGCTCTTTTTCGCGGGCAGCAGAATCAGACAAACCTTTTTTGAAAGCTTCTGCGTGTTTAGACACGGGGATTCTCTCATCCATTTTTGTATGCATAAAACGCAATACTTTGTCGTTGATTCTCATCGTACGCTCGAGCTCCATAATAGCCTGTGGTCCAGCTTCAAACATCGTGTGAAAATAAACAGCTTTTCGCAGTTTTCCGATTGGAGTTGCTAACGTTCTTTTGCCCCAAGTCTCTAGTGTATGAATAGAGCCTTTGAAGTTAGCTATTGTTGTTTTGTTTTTTTTGAAAAGCTCTTTTTGCTCTTCAACTGTTGCGTCTGGATGTACAAGGATAACAGCCTCGTACGGACGCTTAAGTTCTGTCTTAAGATCCATTGATATTCCCTTCGGTTAAAGCCCCGCCAACTATTGGGGGAGCAAGGATGACTTTTTGTGTTTTAAAGGTCTAACACCTAAGGCACCAGTGGACAAGCCCAGAATGAAGAGCGTATTATTATTTCCTATGAGATTCGAGCTCGAGATTCTTGATGGAACAAACAAGGGAAAGCGCCTACTGCTACGCAATGGTTTAATTCTTGGCAAAATACAGGAAGAGGTCGCTTTTGACGACCCCGAGATATTAGCTTCGCACGCCGTAATCAACTATAGCGCCCAAAAGTCTTGGAATATCGAGTGTTTAGCGCCTTCGAAAATGCGGCTAGGAACCGAAGAGGTTGTCAGCGCCTCCCTAATTCCCGGGCTTATTTTTCATTTGGGGCAAACCGGCTTTAAAGTTGTAGAGCGGATTCCCAAAATGCTTGGCCCTTGGAAAGAAGCCCTGCGCGATTGGCTCGAAGCCTTCCAGCCACGAAAAACCGCAACGGAAATCTTCTTTTTTCTCCATCCTATCCGACTCATTTTTGTTCGGGGACCGCAGCTTGAAGAGGTTTACACGTTAAGTTATGGGCCCCGAGAACTCGGTTATAATAACTTAGACCTTAATATTCAGGACCCTTCTACGCCTAGGAGAGTTGCCCGGTTTTTTCAGGTGGGCGACCAGTCTTATGTTGAAAATCTTTGTGGCGACCGGGCAACAATAAATGGTGCGGCTTTTGATCAGCACCGAATTTCCAAGGGAGACCTCTTGCGTGTTTCTAGCTGTGTAATCGAATTGAGCGTATTATCATGACTACCTCACCTAACTTCATTCCAAAAGAAACCGGATCATTTGCGGCCCTTGATGGAACTCCGATTTATTACGAGATTCGCGGCAAAGGCGAGCCTTTGGTTTTTATCTACGGCATCGCCTGTTTGATGAATCACTGGCATAACCAAGTCGAACATTTTTCTAAAACCCATCAGGTTATTTTATTCGATATTCGCGGCCACCATAAAAGCACGCCGGTAAATAATCCGAATAATTTTTCTTTTGAACATCTTGCCTTCGATATTAAGGGCTTGCTTAGCCACCTTAATCTTTCAAAAGCCCACTTTGTAGGTCATAGCTTCGGTGTTCCGTATCTGATTAAAACGTACGAGCAGTTCCCCGAGTTATTTCTTTCGCTGACTTTTATTAACGGATTTGCTCGAAATCCGCTTAAAAAACTTTTCGGACTCGATTTCGTTGAGCCTTTATTTAATTTTTTGCGCGAACAGCACCGAAAATCTCCCGATCTGTGGAATACCATCTGGCGGGGAATGATTGATAATCCAATCGC
>JANOJH010000090.1:0-1257 GCA_031408135.1 Bdellovibrio sp.
CTGTAAAGCTTTAGTGAAGTTATTAACGCCCTCTTTTGATTTAGGTGCAATTGCAAGCGAGATAACCGCGTCTGCAATGTGCATCGATTGCATAGAGGCCTCAATTTTATCATCACAGAAAGTATCGCCCGAAGCGCAATCCACTCCGAATACGGCTACGATGTCGCCGGCATAGGAAACTTCGATATCTTCCATTTTTGCCGAGTGCATTCGAACCAAGCGTGGAACCTTTAACGATTTCTTATTTGTCTGGTTGATGATGAAATCACCTTTTCTGACCGTGCCCTGATAAACACGCATGTACGTCAATTGACCAAACTGAGTTTCCTGTAGTTTGAAAGCAAGCATTACAAGTGGTTTATTGTCGTCAGTAACTAAAGGAAATTTTTCTTCACCTTTACTTAAATCCAGTGCGTGTTCGATTTTTTCAGAAGGATTCGGCAAAAAATAAGTAACGGCATCGAGTAAATGCTGAACGTTTTTATTTTTGTAAGCCGACCCGCAGAATACCGGAACTAGCTTCAGGGCAATAACGCCCTTTCGCATAGCTGCGCGCAATTCATCAACAGTTGGTTCTTCTTCCATTAAAAATTTCTCAGCGATAACATCGTCAACGTCAGCCAGTTTGCCGATCATAATCTGACGGTATTCTTTTGCCTGTTCAGCCATGTCTTCCGGAAGCGGTATCTCTTTGATGATTTCGCCGTCTTCACCTTCGTTTTGATAAGCCTTCATAGTGATCAAATCTACGATACCAATATGTTTTTCTTCGAGACCGATAGGAATGTTCGCCATGAACGCATTTAAGCGGAGTTTTTCAACTAACGCATCTTTAACGCGGAAAGGGTTTGCGCCCTGACGATCCAGTTTATTCACAAAAGCCAGACGTGGAACATTGTAGCGCTTCATCTGTCTGTCAACCGTGATCGACTGAGACTGAACTCCGGAAACGCCGCAAAGAACCAGCACGGCGCCATCAAGTACGCGCAGAGACCGCTCAACTTCAACTGTGAAGTCAACGTGCCCCGGTGTATCGATCAGATTTATTGTATGATCTTTCCACTGAACCTGAGTTGCAGCAGATTGAATTGTAATACCTTTTTCACGCTCAAGGTCCATAGAGTCCATCGTTGCGCCGACGCCGTCTTTACCTTTAACTTCATGAATTTCATGAATACGACCGCCGTAGAATAAAATACGCTCTGATAAAGTCGTTTTTCCCGAGTCAATATGAGCCGAGATACCAATGTTACGAAC
>JANOJH010000116.1:0-1187 GCA_031408135.1 Bdellovibrio sp.
AACAGGAGAAAAACCTTTATCTATTAATTTTCTTCCATCTGTGGTTTTCACTAAACCTTCCCACCAAGGTAAATCAACTGAGTGATGTTCAAGCGCGAGGAAGTTTTGAGTAGCAGCTTCACAATGGACGTTAGCCATAAAAGAAACAGGAGTACCAGCCTGATGCATGGCCATTGCGATACCTTTTTCTTCGGCATAGTCACCTATACGCTTCGTTTCCAGAAGACCTCCGGAAGAAGCTAAGTCAGGGTGAATAATATCTACGGCATGCCGATCTATCAATGGCTTGAAGTATTCCAGAAGATAAATATCCTCCCCAGTCAAGGTAGGTGTTTCAAGTGCATCAGATATAGTTTTATGTTGTTCAGTGTACTGCCATGGCACCATATCCTCTAACCATGCCAACCTGTACTTTTCAAGAGCTTTGCCCAGGCGAATGCAATTGTTCATGTCAATGTGGCCATAGTGGTCGGTTGACATAGGAATTTCATAACCGACCATGCTTCTAACATTGTCAACAATCTTGGCTAGTTCGTCCAAACCTTTTTCAGTGATTTGTATGCCGGTGAAAGGATGGCGGGTATTTGAATAAGACATGTAGCCACCCTGCCATTGGCTTGAACCCTGCTTAAGAATTTCAGGATTTACTAATGCACCAGGTATGTCTTTGATTTCATTTATAGACACATCCATTTTTAACCAAGAGTAACCTTGTGTTTCCGTGCGAAACTTGATGAGCTTCAGTTGTTCCTCAGGACTTTTAGCTTCAGGTGTATCAGCATATATTCTTATTGTGTCTCTGTATCTTCCTCCTAGCAATTGCCAGGCTGGAACATTGTAGGCTTTACCACAAATATCCCACAACGCCATTTCAACAGCACATACACCACCTGCCTGACGAGCCTGACCTCCGAATTGCTTAATGATTTTAAAAATCTTTTCTACGTTACACGGGTTTTCTCCAAGGATTCTACTCTTCAGAAATAAGGCATACCGCACATCCGCAGCATCTCGCACTTCTCCTAATCCATAAATACCCTGATTTGTATCGATCCTGATAATTGCTGTTCCACCCATTACGGCAGTCAGACAATAACGCATGTCGGTTATTTTTAAATCAGATGGAGCTGAAGCCTTTTGAACTTTTGATGTAGTCTGAGCCATTGAATCTTCAAAGGTCAATCCCA
>JANOJH010000129.1:0-3343 GCA_031408135.1 Bdellovibrio sp.
TTGGTTTTGTTGAAAATGAAGCTCGTCAAGAAGCTGTTCAACCTGCTGGAGCAACGGCTTACAACACCCAACCTGCAACAACAGCAATGCCTGCTGGTAATGCGACTATCACACTTCCTGGCGTAGGCAACTTCGGTGGCGGACGCGGCAATTCTGATATCGGCATTTAAATTATTAAGTTCAGTTCAGTTTCGGAAATTTTTGAAGGGTCATTACAATGAACAAGAGCAAATCAGTTAGCTCCTCTCAAGTTGTGATGACCCAACTTGTTTTACCGTCCCACACAAATTCTCTTGATACTGTTTTCGGCGGAACAGTGATGTCGTGGATAGATATTTCAGCTGCAATCGCAGCGCAACGCCACTCTAATAAAATAGTAGTTACAGCCAGCATTGATCGCCTCAGTTTTATTGCCCCTATCAAAAAAGGTTGGGTCGTAAATCTTAAAGCCTCGGTGAATTTTGCATCACGAACTTCAATGGAAGTCGGAGTAAAAGTTGAAGCGGAGAATCCGCTGACTTCTGAAATGTTTCATACGGCATCCGCCTACCTGACTTTTGTTGCTGTCGACAGTGAAGGCAAGCCTTCGGAAGTGCCTTCACTTGTGCCCGAAACCGAAATTGAAAAAAGACGCTTTGCCGCAGGCCAAAAGCGACGCGAGCTTCGGTTGAGCGATAGATCCTTCTAAGTATTTTTTTTAAAATTGATTTTCCAGCCACTGGGTTTTTGGATTCAGTTTCAGGATATAAGTAAGAGGTTTTTCATTCTTTGTTCTGATTTCTACTTTCAAAAGCACACGATCATCTTTTTTACTCTGCCCCCACACCACATGTATGGAGCTGTCAAAATTCAAATTCGGCAGATCGCCGGTCAATTCCAGCTGATCCACAAGTTCGGATCGCACCGTTTGAATTGCACCGGTTTTTGTTAGAAGTGCCACTTCAAAAGTCAGAACTTTCTGGCGGGCGGTGCCTTCATGAATTTCATTAGTGAAGAGGGCAGTATAAAAATCGAGGTTTTTTATCTTAATTTTTTCGCAGGCTAAAAGTTTTACCGCACTCGAATTTTTGTCATAAATGGAATAAGCTGATTTTGCGCCGGCAAACTGAATGACCAGATTCTTATTGGAACATTCAATTTTTTGGGGTTTTAAATCGAGCGGCTTAAAATCGTCTGCATGCACCTGCAGACTCAGCATAAAAAGCAGAGCTAAAATCTGCTTGATCAAGAAATCCCCGTATAGAAAATATGGCGGGCGCCCTTTTGCTTACTGAGATCAACTTCGATACCGTCAACTTTTATCAAAGGGCCGCTGACCCGGGCGCTGGCTTTGTTCCAGTTCGGATTTACATAGTTCGCATGATAATGGTGCAGCTTTGAGTCGTTCATCTTTCCGATAAACTCCACTTTGCCTTGTTGCATAAGGGCCTGAGCTTCAAAAGAAAGGGCGATGGCACGTTTTGTCATACTGTCGGCTGTATCAGGATTAAAATTAAGAATTCGTCGAAGGTTATTGTCGGTATCGTTCCAGGCAGAGAATTGCCAATCGGCCAGAATCGTCGTTAGACGGGCATCCGCATTTTCTGAAATGCCGATATCGCGGAGAGTCCGACTGCGGGTTCTGAATTTATTTTTTGCACGGTTATCAATGACTTTTAAAACAGCTGCAACTTCAGCAATCTGGGTGGCGCTGGAGCTGCGGTAAGGAGCTTCGCCGAAGCCGGTGAGTGCCGCGAGAATTGTGCCGGTATCTTTTTCGCCGAATTTTTCGATCATCGATTTAACATAAAGACGCTTGTAGTGCCCGCCGCGTGAACGAGAGATGCGCTTGTTGGCAGTTGCAAATTCTCTTGCAAAATTCTGGTATTTTTCCCAGAGCGAATTGCTTGAAGACTTTGCCGCCGCATCCAGAGTTCTAACCACATCGGCCAGGGACTGAGTCGGCGGTTGCGTTTTTTCGGCGCAATCAGTACAGCCCGCCTGCGCTTCAGTACCTTCTTTGTTCTGATCAATAAGTGCTTTCATCTGGGCGGTAACTTCGGGGCTCTGATACTGACTGACGTCAGTTCCATCGGCGCGCTTGAGTTCAACCATGCCGTTGCGGTTATACGCATGCAATGCCATTTTGCCTGACTTGGCTTTTCCGGATTTGGTCTGAACACTTACCGGGAAAAAATAGTCATTTGTGGGTTTTCCGGTGTAGGAATCAGTGAATCTCTGCGTAACCACTCGGTCTTTCGAAATTTCGCCGGGGTTCAGAAGCATCCGCTGAACCTGTTCTTGGCTGGGAGTCTCGGTTCCCAGATGCTCGAGCAGAAATTTCGGATCAATACTGATCTTAGAGCCGATTTTAACGATCTGCGGATTTCCGAGGTTTGAATCGCGTAAATGCAGAATTTTCGTATTGACAAAATTAAACGGCAACTCCAGCGCAGATACGGGAAGTGCCAGCAGAAACTGCGCTAAGATAAGGATACGAAAGAAAAATTTAAATTGTTTCAGATTCATAAGTATAAAGAAGAGCAAATTACCTGCCTAGTCATTTCTACTACGGGGCCTGCGGCAAGGCCGGTGCCATGACAGTTCCCAAAAATTAAGACAGGTGTTTAATCCGGTGACAGTGTCTCAGAGCGGGACAGTGAGGTTACTTGGTTTATTTGACCAGAAATTCTTTCCATTTGTTAATCAAAGTCGGAGTCATCATGACGAAACAGATGGTGCCTTCAGTTGCGGCTTCTTTGCGAAGTATTTTGGCTTCGCGCCCCAGATCGTAAAGTCGGTATTCGTTTGTGCGGTCAAAATAGAGTTCAACCTGAGTTTGCATTTCGTTAATTGAATCGGCCATTATTTTTTTGAGTTGTTCGAAACCCTGACCGGTCAGGGCACTGACAAACACTCTCGGAAAATGTTTCACTCTGAACTGGCGGTCAACAGGCGCAATGTCGGACTTATTAAAAATATGGATTATTTTTTTATTTTCCCATTTAAATTCTTTGATCAGGCCGTCGACGACCTCGATCTGCCGGTCCATGTTGGCGGAAGCAAGATCCACCACGTGCAGTAGAATGTCGGCTTCGGCCGATTCTTCGAGCGTGGCCTTGAACGCTTCAATTAACTGCGTCGGCAATTTGCGGATAAATCCCACGGTGTCGGTCACAACTGCCGGCGGGCCTTCATCAAGAAAAACTTTTCTGGTCGTTGGATCAAGGGTAGCAAATACCATGTTTTTTGCTAACACTTGCGAGCCAGTCAGACGGTTCAACAGCGAACTTTTTCCAGAATTTGTATAACCGATAAGCGCGAAACTCGGAATTTCATTTCGTTTGCGCGATTGCCTGTGCTG
>JANOJH010000202.1:0-1103 GCA_031408135.1 Bdellovibrio sp.
CATTTTCCCGATCCGTGGACGACGCCGCGTAAACCGAAAAACCGGGTAGTCAATGCACAAATATTGAATGGTATTTATGAAATGCAACGCGATGGCAGTTTTTTGGAGTTCAAAACAGATTCGCGAGAATATTTCTTATGGGCGTTAGAAGAAATCAAACAAACAAAATATAAAATTGAATTTCAGACGCTCAATCTTTACTCTGAGGGCGGCAAATATTTTACTGACAACTTCCCGACAACTTTTGAGAAAATTTTTGTTAAACAGGGTATTGAAATTAATTATATTAAATTAGTTAAGTAGATTGGCCTTATTTGACCAATTTTTGCTGCGGCGGAAAGCCGGATCGTTCATTGTTTCAAGGGCGATGCCCGCGAGTGCCGGCCCGCGCTTCCGTTGATCACATTTTTGAAGCCAGGGATGCAACAATGCTTTTTGTAGTAGAGTTTCCCAGACTTTGTGTGCGTGAAGTTTTTTATTTTTTGGTCGAACGGCGTAGACAAGTTCACAGTTCATAGACTCTGCGGCTCTGCTGAGGTTGAGCAGGCTAATCGTGCCCATTTCTTCACTCGCCTCCAATTGCGAATAGGCCGGTCGTGATACTCCAAGTTTATCTGCAAGCGTCTGAGCTGACAAAAACTGCGCTTTTCGGGTTTTAGAAAGCCAACCCGGTTTGTTTTCTGTGAATGACAAGACTTCATTTTTTAAGAATGGAGCTAATTCTTCATCGACGAAACTAAATTGATAATTTTTTTGCCAAATTTGATAAGCAAAATCTAATTCTTTTTTCGTTAAACTTTTCATCGTTGAGTCTCCAAATTGGTTTTAACTCCGTATTTCATTGCTCTACGAATGGTAAGGTATAAATTGCCATTGCAGGAGGGTCAAATGGTTTCTCGAAGATGCGGCTCTCCGGCCTTTGCAAGTATGTTGGGGATATCGATAAATCGCCCGTAATTTCAATCTGACAACCTAATTTCTTTGCTCTGTCATTACACTGTTCTGCAAATGGTAAGGTATAAATTGCCGTTGCCTGAGGGGCAATTGCTTCTCGAAGAGGAAAAATGTAACTTTTCGGGTTTTACCAGTATTTGGCGGTTACC
>JANOJH010000205.1:0-2542 GCA_031408135.1 Bdellovibrio sp.
GGTAGACATTCGCAAGAGTTCACCCACCTTCGGTAAATGGGTCGGCATGGAACTGAGCGAAGAAAACTGCAAGCAGCTTTGGATACCCGCAGGCTTTGCGCACGGTTTCCTGGTGACCAGCGACACGGCAGAGTTTCTGTATAAGACCACCGACTACTACGCGCCAGAGCATGAGCGCTGCCTTGCCTGGAACGACCAGGACATTGCCATTGATTGGCCTTTGACCACGCAACCCAGCCTGTCTGCCAAAGACCAAAAGGGGCTGGCGCTGTGCGAAGCCGAGACGTTTTGATGGTGGGTGACCAGTCTTGCGAATTAGGCAATATCAATGTAGATATTGCCAACGTTATTACAAAACCAAGAAACCGTAATTACACGGGCGCTATATGGCTGTTGAAAACAGCGCAATTAGGTCAAATTAGCGCAGCATAAACAGCTTCATTTTCCCTGTGACCCCTAATTTAAACTATCGTCCCGAAATCGACGGCCTTCGCGCTGTAGCAGTATTGCTCGTCATTGTGCATCACCTTGGCTTTTCAGCGCTTTCGGGTGGCTATATCGGTGTGGATGTATTCTTCGTGATTTCTGGTTACCTAATAACCAAAATCATCGCGGCCGAGATGCAGTACGGCGGCTTCTCACTCAAAAACTTTTACAAGCGCCGAATCATTCGTCTTGCGCCTGCATTCTTCCTTGTGTTGGTGGTCACCACGCTTGCAAGCGTGTTCGTCATGCTGCCAGCGGAGCTACTTGCATATTTCAGAAGCGTGATTTTTTCTACCGTGTTCTCAGCTAATTTCTTCATGTGGCGAGAGGTGGGCGGATACTTTGGTGTGCTGTCAGGCAAAGTTCCGCTCCTCCATCTCTGGTCGCTGGCGGTTGAAGAGCAGTTCTATATCCTCTGGCCACTGGCGTTCCTCGGCCTCTTCAAACTTGCAAAACAAAAACAACTTTGGGTCATCATTGCAATTTTGGCGCTGTCCTGTTTGTGGGTGTCAGAGTGGGGCGTGACAAACTATCCTGCCGCTGCGTATTATCTGATGCCAACCCGCGCTTTTGCATTGCTATTTGGCGCTCTGATCGCCGTGATGCCAAGAGTTCATCTGAGCCCGCGTGAGACAAACGGTGCAACTTTATTAGGCTTGGCGCTGATCATGGTGCCAGCCTTTACATATTCGACACATAGCGCTTTTCCAGGTGTAAAAGCCCTGGTCCCAACTCTGGGTACGGCTTTGATCATTGCTTTTGCCAGCCACCAAAAAGACTGGGTGGGCCGCCTACTTGCTACTGAGCCCCTGAACTTTATTGGGCGGATTTCGTATCCCGCTTACTTGTGGCATTGGCCGCTGATAGCATTTTTGAATATTTACCTAATTGAAATTAGCACCTACGTGGCAACAGGCGTGTTAGCAATCACCCTATTATTGTCTGCGTTAACATTTTGGTATGTGGAAATACCAACTAAGAGGGCGCGCTCGCTTAGATTTACTACGGTAGGTAGTCTTGGCTTCGCCCTTCCATCTGCCATATTTCTGTCATTTTCTGTTTTTGCTGACTTCAACAAGGGCTGGCCGAATCGATTTGACAACAGTCTGAACATCAAGAGTGATGCTGTCCTTTCTTATTCAAACAAAATAAGAGGCCGTTGCAATGAAGGGAACGTGATGAACCCATTGCCACCTGCTGACTGTGTTCTTGGGGTAAGTGCGCAAGGAAAAACGGTTGATATTTTATTGATTGGAGACTCTCATGCAAACCACTACACCGGCATGATTGATGTGATGGCGAAAGATGCAGGCTTGCGTGGCTACGACATCACACAAAGTTCCACAATATATCTTCCAGAAACGCACAGATTTTATATGCGAGAGGGCAAAGAAATTGAACATTTAAATTTCTATGTTAGAAACAAAGTAGTTCAACAAGAAATAAAATCCAAAAAATTTAAGTATGTTGTACTTGCCGGATCATTTTCCGATAGCTTGAAAAATGAGTATTCTCTTGAAAGCAGTAATCGTGGCAATGGGAAGCTTGTATTTAAAGCTCAATTTGAAAAAGGAATTGAAGAGATTATTGAAAGTGGTGCAATCCCATATATTATAAAGGGTAATCCATATTACTCATGGGAAGTTCAAAGCTGCTCTTTAAATAATCAGCGATTTGGCTTGAACATCAATTGCAATATGAGTATTTATGAGTTCAGAAAACAATTCGATGAATGGAGTAAATTTTTAGCTAAGTTATCGGAAAAATATTCTGCAATAGTAGTTATTGATCCTGCATTGATCATGTGTGATGAACTACGATGTTTGAGTGAATTGGATGGCGTACCGCTGTATAGGGATGGTGGGCACCTAAATCATGTTGGTTCGAAGCTGATCGGAGAGCACTATCTCAGGCAGTTTGGCAATCCATTCAAAACTGGTTTTCTTAAAATTTCTTCGCCTGCATTAGTCCCGCAGCTGCTCGTCCACCATGCACCATAGTTCAACTGAAATTCGACAAGCCTTTAGCCCACGCGAGTTTCGAGTTGTGAGTGGCC
>JANOJH010000207.1:0-4860 GCA_031408135.1 Bdellovibrio sp.
GGAGCGCGTCGCCGCGCTGTTTCTCACGAGCGGCAGCGCGACCATGGCGTCGGGACTGGGTGCGTTGGCTTTTGTAACCGGAATCGCAGGAGTTTTTGCAAGCGTCGTTGCCGGAGCGCTCTGGGATAATTTAGGATCGTACTGGACGTTTATTTATGGAGTTGTCGGCGCCTTCATCGGCATCTTAGCACTGTTGTTTTTAAAGGGCGAAAATCAGGCAGCGAATTTAGAGATTGATGTGGCGTCGCGTATCGGTATCTGAATTACAAATCTGGTGTTAGCTGAATCTTGGTCTACAAAAAATTTTCCCCCATGGGAGTCTATAATCCCCTTCGAGATGCTTAGGCCTAGGCCCGTTCCCTTTCCGATTTCCTTGGTGGTAAAAAACGGATGCATAATTTTTCGCTGAATTTCCGGAGGAATTCCCTTGCCGCTGTCCGCTACAGAAATTTCGATAAAGTCATTTTTCTGGCTAACGCCGAGTTCGACCCAGGGCTCGGTTTCACCGGAAATCGCATCAAAGGAATTGTTAAGCAAATTAAGCACCACTTGCGAAATCTGCGTGTCACGACAGTAGAGTTCGCCCGCGTATTCGATCTTAACCCTTATCTGGATATTCGCAAGACGGAATCTTTCATGGCAGAGTGAAACAGTGTCTTCGATGAGGTTTTTAACGGCAACATTTTGCATCGAATCCTCAGTAGCATTGCGTGAGATCAGGCGTAAACCATTTATTATTTTTTCGATGCGTTTTACGGTGCCCCGAATTTTTTTGGAGTGAATTAAAGCTTTGGTATTGCTGTTCAAGAATGTCGGGTTAGCCAACACCATATCGAGGAGTTGCGCATTGCCGGAAATAATTGCCAGTGGATTGTTTATCTCGTGCGCTATGCTGCCGGCCATTTCTCCGAGTGCTGCCATCTTACTCGATTCGGCAATGACGAATTCCTGTTCTTTAATGATGAGCTGAGTCTGAATATAATCATGATTCAACCGCGCAGCAAGTTTTTTGGTTTTGTCTTCGAGTAGCTGGATGTTGATAATATAAAGTACTACGATCAGAATGGAAAGCGATCCGACAAAGCCTATCCAGGTGGAAAGAAAATCGTGCGAAGCCGTATTCGTTATGCTCTTTGAAAGACTGACATAGTAAATTTTATTTCCCAATTGCACGGGCTTTTCGATGGCCTGTGAATTTTGGTTTATAGAGCCGGTCATCTGCTCGTAAACAACCTGCTTAGGCCCGGCGTTAGACCTTTCATGAATCTGCACAACGTAATCCGGGCTTATAACGCCGAGTATGCCTTTAAAAAAATCTTCAGTTATGATGGGCATATAAATCCAATGTGAAAATGCAAGTTGTCGTTCTGCCGGAATGCTGGTCGGCAGATTCTTTTTGTAAACAGGTAGAAAGATCTGAAAACCCGGTTGCTGTGAATCATTCTCCATAATTGAAATTTGTTCGGTCATTGTTGGCATCCCAGAATTTATGGAATTTTCAGCGGCCGTTCTGCGTTTGTTTTCTGAGCCGAGATCCACTCCTATTTTTGATTCATTTTGAGCCATGGGTTCTATCAATGAAACGACGAAATGATCCATCTGATGCGGCCTGCTTGCATCTGGATACTCCCAGTCGACATTTTTAATTCTGAAGTGCGGCCCGATTTCCGCTTTGTACTTAGCAGTATGTTTTTCAAGAGCGGCTTTGGGCACTCTAAATACTACACCCATCCCTCTTAGACCACTGTGATTTTCAAGAATGTTCATTGAATTTACGAAATCACGCCAATCCGCCGACGTTACATCAGCTGAAGCCATGTACAGGCTGCGGCCACTGTTCAGAATTCCGGAATACTCCGTAAAGCCTTTTTGAATTTTGTTTTCGATTTCATATGAGAATTTTTCGAATTTTTGTTCATCTGAGATTTCGTGCTTATGCTGAATATTGTAAAAGATAAAACCCCAAAAAATCCACCCTAACATCAGCAAGCTGCGAATCAGCAGAATGAATTTGAATTCTTTGAACGAAGCGATCGCAAGCGAATTTATGCCCAACGCAACCAGAAATATTTCGAGGTTTAGAATATTTTGATTAAAACTCGAAAGACTGAATGGCCCTCTTCCGGAAGCCGTTAAGTAAATTGCAATGCTCGAAAGAATTAACGTAAAAAAGAAGATATAAAACCGGTTATTGGTCAGCGAAAAGGCAATCAGCACCGGAAAAAATATGAAAAGGTATTTGAGGCTGGCCGGATACAAAAACATTATATACATGGCGATCAGCAAGGCGACCGAGGTGGATACGATTAAGAGTGTTTGGCCCGGTTTTCTCTTTAAAGTAGTGAAAAAATTAGCGAGCTCGCCATCAGCAAGGCTGACAAAGATCGGCAGCACGAGCAGTGCTCCAATAAGGTCACCGACCCACCAAGTAATCCAGGAATTTAAAAAGTTTTCCGCCGGAATCAGACCGAAAAATTGTAATGAACCGACTCCGATCGATGCCCCTATCAAGGGAGCCAACAATGACAACAGCGTGACGTTTAACGGTTCGGAGAGGTGCTCAAGTTTTTTTGAATAGCGTTTGAATTTCAGATATAGCCAGGTGCCGAAATAGCCTTCTGCTGAATTGCCAAAGGCAATCATCATCGAAACTGCGAGTGGCAAAGACACCAAATTGGCGAAAAGGGCCCCCAGGTAAATTCCAAAAATATACCTGCGGCCGAAAAGCAAAAGAATCGAGATTGAAAAACCGGTTGGTGGCCACACTGGTGAGACACTGGAATTAATTGTGGCCAGTTTCAAGCTTGCGGTCGCGATCAGAAAATATACCCCGGCAAAAAAAAGGTTTCCGAAAAATATTAAAATTTTTCCATCTTTTCTATCGGTGAAATATTTTCTGAACGATTGGATTGTCATGTCTATCAGACTTATCGGCATTCGTGGGTTACTTTATGATCGTATAAAGTGAGGAAAATCAGTGGTGTAGCAGGTCCAAAGACACGTGGATTCCACTATTCTTTGTTTAGCAAAAAACTAAAATGCGTTTTTTTCGAAATAGAGGCGAGACCTGTGCTCGCGAAAAAATCCACGGATGAAGTGGATTTTTCTATGTCAGAACGAATTAGCTCCAACAGACACTGGCGGGATTTATGCATTATTAGTGACATAGGCCGTTAACATCAACCAAAGGAGAATTTATGTATACCGATGATAAAAAACAAAAGCAGCAGGCAGCCAATGGAAAGCAGCAACAAGGGGGCAATATGGGATCTGGTTCAGACGTGCGTCCGTCTGGCGGTCAACCTGGCTCGCAACCGGGTTCTACAAGCAATTCGGGCTTTCAAAAGGAGCCAAGCATACCGCAAAATAATCCGGGATCTTCTAACCATTCAAGCGGACAAAATCCTACAGGTTCGCAATCAGGCACCGACCGTCAGTCTTCAGGATCAAGCGGTCAATCAGGATCACAGTCCAATCGCGATCAGACAACTCGATAGTTTAAGTATTTAGAAATAATTACTTCTAAAAAAAGCCGGTCGTCAAACGAGCCGGCGTTGCTGCCAAACAGACTTCAATTAAAAAATGCCCGGTTCAGGCAATGTTTCGAGGGCCCTTCCCAGTCATGACTGAGTAAAGGAACGAAAGCACTGCCAGCACCAAGAACACGATTAAAAGCGTCCTTCCGATATCCATCGAAATGCCTGCCACTCCGCCAAGACCCAGCAGAAATGCGACAATGGCGATTACAAAAAATGCTATTGCTGCTCTTACCATAAGTACCTCCTGATGAATTAAAGATTGCAACAGGGGTGCCAGCATAACAATAATTCAGCGCTTGAACAGATTTTTAGCCTCGTCGGAAGAGTTCAGAAAATTCCCGTAGTTTTCCAGAACTGCGATTCGCTGTTTCAAGCGGAAGTAATCAGCCCATGGATCTTTCCTCTTTTTTACTATTTGGATAGCATTCTTTAAAAGTATTTCATCGGGGCCGGAGTACTTTTTCAGGTCTTTCCACGCAATCGGAAATGCAACTGTGGGTTGCGTTCGCGCCCTAAGCGAATAAGGAATTACCGCTGTTGCGCCATAGCCATTACGCAGATAATCCAGAAAAATTTTCCCTTTTCGATTTTTCTTTTGCATGTTCATCGTGTAGTAGCCGGGGTTACTCTCGCTTATTATCTGCATGAGCCCCTTAGAAAAGGCCCTGATCATATTCCAGGTATAGCGAGATTGCACCGGAACGTGGATATGAATTCCCTTCCCGCCGGTTAATTTTACAAAGGACTGCAGTCCGAGGGATTTCAACCTGCTTTGGATCTCATATGACGTATCGATTACGCGTCCCCACAGCTTTTCTGAGTCGGGATCGAGATCAAATACAATCTGATCCGGTTTTTCGATATTTGAAAACGAAGCCTGCCAGCCATGCAATTCAACGGTTCCGGCCTGAATGAGCTGAAAAATTTCCCCGGGTTTTTCAACGCTCAGAGCGGAATCGTATTCTTCTCCGTTATGAACTTCGCGACTGCTGATGCCGATGAGACTTGTTGTATGAGTGTGTTTTTGAAAGTAGCAGCTGTCTTCTGTTGTTTGCTGACACCGCAGGATCGAAAGCGGTCGGTCATGGACAAAAGGCAGCATATGCGGCGCCATCTGCTCGTAATAGTGAACGACTTCCTGCTTTGTAATTCCGGCAGCCTGATAAATGATACGATCCGGATGAGTAATTTTAATTTCTTTTTTCGGGGATTTCTTTTCCAAAATAATTTCCTTAGGGTTTTTATCCGCTCTGAGGCCCTGAAACGAGGCCTGCCTTAGAATATTTCCAGCAGTCCAGGTTTTGAACTCAACTTCAGCAAC
>JANOJH010000297.1:0-1458 GCA_031408135.1 Bdellovibrio sp.
ACAGCATCGGCACACAACTTTACAGTGCGATTACAAAAGCGAAGGATTCCGTCATTATCATTACTCCTTACTTGGTCATCACGCCTGAACAGGAGGCGCTTTTCAAGATCATGAAGGAAAAAGATGTTGAAGTGACGATCATTACCAATTCAAAGGGCTCGAACGACGTTCCGGCGGCTCATGTGGGATATGATAAAACCAAACACCTGGCACTGAATGCCGGCGTTACAATTCTGGAATATCAAGGTCCGGATACTTTACATGCTAAAATGGTGCTGCTTGACCGTTCAACCATCTTTATCGGTTCATTCAACTGGGATTTCCGCAGTCAGAACCTAAACCGTGAAGTGGGAATTCTGGCCGAACTTCCGAATGACCGCAAAAATGACCTGACAAATGATCTCGTGAGAAAGTTTGCTTCGATCATGAAAAAAACCTGCAAGATCGGCGCGAGTGTCTGTAACGTCAGCCGCGGCGAAACTCTTGAGAAACTTGATCCTGAACAATACGAAGCGCTTGTGACAGCATTCAAACTCCGCGAGCAGAAATCTGGTGCCCTTTATCAATTTCTGTTTCCGTTGATTAAAGGACAGTTATAATTACCGGATCCCCGATTTTGATTACGCCGGTCACTTCCGGCGTTAAATTGACCCCGAAGGGCACCGATGAGGTGCCCGGTTTTTTTCGGGTTTCAGCTAAAGTCTGAAGGGTTTCTTTCGACACGACTTTACCGGTATCAACATCCTGAGTAATAACCGGACAACGCGCGCAGAGCTTCGGATTTTTAAAAGTAACATCTCCGATTTTTACTTCCTGCAATTGATCTTCAAAATAAGCCGACAATCCGTCTACCACAATATTGGCCCTGAATCTTTCAATTACACTTGGAGCGGCGTTCTTTAATTTAAGTTTTTCATTCAGATCGCGCAGCGAATTTTCATTCACCAGCAGCACCGGCCGTGAATCCGCGAACATGGTTTCTTTAACTGCCGTGGTTGCGGCGCTTTGGAGATCCCTGAAACTTTCCTTCTGGTAACGGACCAGCTTGACTGTTTTAACCAGAAATTCCGAAAGCGCTTCGTTGATACTCTTATTTTCGATACCGGCTTTAACGACGTCTCCCCAAATGGTGACCTCTTCGGTGGTGTCGAAGTTGGTTCGAATACGCAGGAAGGTGCTTCCTTTGCGACGACGATTAGGCCAGCACCCGGCCGTCGAATAAGGTTAGATCATTCCGACCACACCTAATGTAAACTGGAAAATTGGGTCAGGCGTCCGGGGCAGTAGCTTGACCGTCAGGGAGGCCGCATCCTGTCGGCAGGCAACCTTTTGAGGCCGCGTTATGACACCCTCCCTCGGGTCGGGCTATTGTCCCGACCAATGAAAAGGAGACCCCCGCCGGGTTTCCAAAAAAGGGTTTACATATCCCCGCAGGCTCGGTATAGAATATTCAACACC
>JANOJH010000341.1:0-4935 GCA_031408135.1 Bdellovibrio sp.
ACCTTAAGAAACAGATAGCCAAGCGTAAGCACCGCAATCAACAGCGGCTTTTCGAGGATCAAACTGAGGTCTACGCCCATACCCACTGCAATAAAAAATAATCCCAGCAGCAGGCCTTTGAAAGGTTCAAGATTTGCCTCAAGCTCGGTACGGTATTCCGAATCTGCCAACAAAACACCGGCAATAAAAGTACCGAGTGCGGCCGAAAGCCCTACCATTTGCATAAGTGCGGCCACGCCAAGCACGATGAAGAGCGTAACAGCGGTAAATAAGTCGCGTGAACGCATATTTGCAATCATTCTGAATACGGGGCGGATCAGATATCGGCTAACACCAACAAGTGCTGCAATTATCACAAGCCCGAACCAGCCGTTGGCGGTTGGCGCATGATTATTTTCAATCTTTACTATCGCCATCATCGGAATCAGTGCCAATGCCGGTATGGCCACTAAATCCTGCATCAGCAAAGTTGCAAAACTTGCTCGCCCGAATTCGGTATTAAAGACATTCTTTTCGGTCAGGCTCTGTACTGCAAATGCGGTCGAAGAAAGTGAAAGTGCAAAGCCCACAACCGCAGCTGCCGCAGGCGATAGCCCGAACAATAAACCCAGTGCAGAAAAAACCACGGTACAAAATAAAATCTGTAAACCGCCTAGTTGCAACAGATGCCGGCGCATCGACCAAAGCTTTCGCGGCTGAATTTCCAGGCCGATCATAAAAAGCAGAAAGACCACTCCAAATTCAGAAACGTGCGAGACGTTTTCACTTGCTGCGATCAACTTTAAACCAAAGGGCCCCACAACAATGCCCGCAATCAAATAACCAAGAACCGAGCCAAACCCGAACTTTTGCAGAATCGGAACGATAATTATTGAAAACCCGATGAAGATTAAGAATTGCTGCAGGTAGGAACCCATATCAGCTTCTTTTCACAATTTCGATAACCTGGTCGGCAAGCTCGTTGGCAGAAATTCTCAGATTACTGAAGCCGAATGAAAATCGAATCACGCTATGCGCTTTATCCCACGTAATACCCGCAGCCAGATAACTCTTACTGGGTTCAGCAGAGCCTGATCGGCACGCTGAACCTGACGACGCCATAATTCCGGCAGCATCTAAAGCGTGTACGACCAATTCTGAAACTTTATTCGGAAGGTACACCGTTGCCGTGTTCATCAGGCGCGGATATTTTTGATTCAAGGCAAAAGAATTTTCAATTCCGGCAAACAGCCTTTTTTCAAAGTCATTTCGGAATTTTTCTACTAAATGAAATTCTTCAACCAGTTTTGGTACGCTGTCGAGCCACTTATCAAGCAAGTAAAGCGCCGGCGTGTTTTCAGTTCCCCCACGCAAATCCGACTGCTGCCCGCCGCCATCAATTAACGAACTCAGTTTTCCTGCCCGTTCAGTCCAGATTAAAAGCCCAAACCCTTTTGGTCCGTAGAATTTATGCGGCGATAAAATCACCACATCGGCGTATTTCATAACATCAAAAAAATCGCTCTGTTTACCAAAACTCTGACTGGCATCCAGCACTAATAAATTATCCACACCTATCATCTCGCGCACTTTTTTAATCGGGTTTACAACTCCAGTTTCGTTATTGGAGGATTGAATAAAAAATACTTTTTTGCCGCCGGTGTTTGCGACTTTCTTCAGGTCCGAACACTCCTGCAGCAGATCAGCGGCTGAAATTGTCACAAGTTTTTTGCCGAACCAGCGTAGCGCGGGTTTTTTCACTGCTGAATGTTCAGAATCCGTAATTACAATCTCGGCTTCGGGACCTAAGCTCAGAAACAACGAGTAAATAGCCTGATTGGCGGCTTCGGTCGCACATGAACAAATAATTGTGCGTGCGTTCAGGGTTCCTGCAAGGCGCGAAAATTTCAGACTTAGTTCTTCGATTTTTTTGGCTTCAACATCAGCGTTGCGATAAATGGCACTTGGATTCAACCAATGATTCTTATACGCATTACCGGCGGCCTCTATTAGCGAATGCGCTATGGGCGTGGTGGCGTTGTAGTCGCAGTACAGCGGTGAGACATGTAAAAATTGTTCCGTTATTTCACTCATGCAGGAATTATCAAACCTGTTTAATTATTATTCAATGTATTTTTAATCGTCACTTTTGGTCGTGGAGTTCGTTTTAGGCAGGTCCAACCTTTGCATTTCTATAGGAAACAACCTGTTCAGTTTTAACTTATTCTCGGGGGAATATGGAATCAATACATGTCAAACTAACGCTGCAAATAGTGTTTCTTTTTGAGATTCTTTTGGTCATGTCGGGTTGCAGTTTCGCAGGATTCAAATCTGAATCAATCCCCTTAATCCCGCTAACGCTGAGTCTTTCAAACCTTCCGGCAGTCGAATCAACCCTGACCACCGCGTCTATTTCGTACAGGCTTGATAACGCCTCGGGTACCGAAAGGGTTTATTGCCGTCTCGATAATCACGCCCTTATAACCTGCCCGAATCCATTCGTTTTCGACGTCGCAGCACCGTCTGCCGAATTCGGCACACATCAAGTCGATTTCTTTATTGATGATGGAAAAGGCATTCTTGAAAAGACGCCGCACATTTCTTATTCGTGGAATATCGTTAAGCCAGAACCTCGCACAACTCCTGCAAGGTTAAGCCTTTCAAATCTGCCGGCGGTTGAATCCGTTCGCAAAACTGCAGCTATAACCTACAAGCTGAGTAATGCCGTCGGTGCAGAGCGCGTTTATTGCCGCGTTGATAAATCCGCCCCAAAACCGTGTCCTAATCCGTTCGTTTTAAAAAATAAATCTTCGTTGTCTTTGGGCGTTCACACCGTCGAATTTTTTGTAAACCCGGATGCAGAAACCATAGATTCAACTCCGCATGTTTCCTACTCGTGGAAAATAGTTGCCGGCCGTGCACGTCAGGTCAGCAATCGGGTACCAGCTGCACTGGGTTCGAATGCGCCGCAAATAGTTCAAGTTGAACAATAAATCTTTTTACTCACGGGGAACCAGCCAGGCTGGCTTCTTCGCTGGCCCCATTTGGCTATACTTCTTTTTTCCGCCCGATAATATTGTCTGTAGCTTTCGACGGCATTTTTACGTCGGTGTTTTTCATCAAAGCACAAAACGAAATGCGATCGTTTTTTCTGCAAAAATTTAATTTTTCCAATGTTGGATAAGCACCACAAAATAACTGCTTTTGATTTGTGAACTTTGCCATATCGAAAAGTATACTCGTCACAAAGAGCAATGCCATGCTCTACCAGCCAAAGAAAATTATCCTTAGACTTTCTTGTCCAAATTGCGCAGGGATGATTGTAGTGAGTCCGTTTATAGGGGGCCTCGCCCTGTTCAAAAACAGAACAGAGAAGTTGCGCCGTTTCCAACGGCATCTTTACAACATGTTTATCACATTGCATTTTAGCGGCTTTTTCGGGATCGTAATCCAATACAAAAATATTCATCTTAATTCAGCACGATCCACGAAAACCACACGATTTCGTTCGACTTCAATTTCACGCTTTGAGGAAACGACGTCCACATAGTTTGCCATGTCATTCTCCTTCACGAATTTTAATTTATTTACAAAGTAAAATGGGTTTTGTTCAATCGTCAAATGATGCGTCAATAAATCCACTTATGCCACGCACTCTTGATAAAATTTTCAGTGTTGAATCAGGTGATGACGGAACCTACAGAGGCGTGTACTTACGACACTATGAGTTCAGTGAGTTCAGTCAAAATCGAAACCGTTTCCGAACATCGCGTTCCACTTCATCAGCTCGTTGTGTATGGTGCGGGTGGCCTAATCCCGATTGCTTTGTTTAATATTGCCGGTCAGTTAATCGGATTGATCGGAAATATCAGCTTGGGGCTTAGTGCATTCTGGCTGGGCACTATTTTGATCATTCCACGAATTTGGGATGGGGTGTCCGACCCCATCATGGGACACATCTCTGATAACACGCGTACACGTTGGGGTCGAAGACGTCCGTATGTATTGATCGGTGGAATTACTGTTGCGCTAAGTTTCGTAATGATGTGGTGGGTGCCGAAACATGCTTCTGTGCAGGCTTGGATTCCGAGCGACTCAGCATTTGAGTGGTTTCAGCTTGCCTACATTTTTATTTCTTTAATGATTTTCTACACCGCGATGACGGTATTCGAAATTCCGCATGGTGCGCTCGGGCTGGAAATGTCGTCAAACCCGAATGAACGGACGCGTCTTTGCAGTGCTAAAAGTTTTTTCGGAAATCTGTTTGCCATGGGAACACCGTGGCTTTTTGCTCTGGCCGGATTAGAAATCTTCAAGGGCCCCGGCGGCTCTGAAGCAGATGGAATGCGCTATGTTTCTATTTTAGTCGCGATTATTATGATTCCGGTATCGATATGGTGGTTTATCGCATTACAGGAACCGTCTTCAGTCAAACTGAAAAATGCGCCTGCAGAAAAAAAAACCGAATTCTGGGCCGACATGAAATTGATCGTCAGCAATCAAAATTTTCTATTTCTGATGGTTTGTGTTTTTATTCTGGCACTTGGCTTTAATTTTGTTGGCCTTCTGAATTATTATATTTCTATTTTTTATATTTTCGGCGGCGACAAAACGGCAGCAGGGCCCTTGCTTGGCATTAATGGCACCATCTGGGCCGTAACCGGACTGTTGGCGGTTTTTCCGCTTGATTGGCTGGCTCCAAGGTTCGGCAAGCGCGAAACTCTGATTATTTCTATTGGCTTGATGTGTGCGGCCCAGCTTTCAAAAATTTTCTGTTACAATCCCGCGTATCCCTATTTAGTTGTTATCCCCACAGTGTTATTGTCTGCCGGCATGTTATTTTTCTTTACTCTGAGCTCTGCAATGTTGGGAGATATCTGCGATGAAGACGATCTGAAAATCGGTAAACGCAATGAAGGTTCCTATTATTCGGTTTTTTGGTGGTTTGTTAAAATG
>JANOJH010000351.1:0-11813 GCA_031408135.1 Bdellovibrio sp.
CAATGAAAAATACCTTAACGTCTTTTTTGACCCTATTTATAGCACTTTCCGGAACCTTCGCAAACTCTGCAACTTTAAAAACCGAAACAACAACTAAAGTTTTCGAAGATGCAAAATTGGTCAAGTCCGTGGTTTTACAAAACGACGACAAAACTGAAGCTCAGATGACTCATGTTTCAAGAGGCCTTCGCAAAAAAGCCGTTTTCGGTCTGGTCCCCGTCCGTGTTTATGTCATTCAATTGCTTGCAGCAAAGCCCGAAAAACTCGTTAAAACCGAAGACGGATTTCTGGCCTCTTTAAAAGAAGCCGGCCCGGTTCAGCTCCACTTAACTTTCGTTCGTAATTTACCCGGTGAAAAAATTTCTGACTCTTTTAAAGACGGTCTGACTGCAAATGAAGTTGACGTTAAAAAATTATCGCCGGAATTAACTTTAGTGCTCAAAGAAATTTCCGCAATTACCGAATTCAAAGAAAGTGAAACTTTCTCCCTGACCTTCAACTGGGCGGCTGACGCCACTGCAGCAACTGTTTACCTGACGGATGCAACTCTCAAAATGAAAACCGTTACCGGCCCTAAACTTTTTGCAGACCAATTACTCTCAATCTGGTTCGGTAAATCAGCAGATTCAAAATTAGAAGACCTGAAAAAAACCCTGATCAAAATTAATTAAGCAATACAGCCATGCCGAAAATGACATCCGAGAAGAAGCATAAAATAATAAGAACAATCTTCATCTCGGTTGTTTTCGCGCTATTTGCGTTTATGTTCTGGCCGTTTTTTACGGCTATTTTACTTGCAGCACTTTTTGCTTTTGCCTTAAACGACCTTGTTCCGAAGCTCACCTTCCGAAAAATCAACCGTAAGCTGGCCAGTATTATCCTGCTAGTTTCAATTCTGCTTTTTATCGCCGCGCCGATCATCTTTCTGACGGTCACCACCATTTCAACAGTTAAAGAATACGTGGCCATCGGAATTCAAAACACCAGCTTCTATCAGCTCACACTCAAACTCGTCGATCAGCTCAGCCTGTTTCTGGTCAACATGGGCAGCAAGCTCAATATCGATGTGGCCAGCATGACCAAGCCCGCCGAATTGCTGAACGAGTACTCGGGCGAACTCGGCGGTTTTGCCACAAGGCTAATCGCCAAGATTCCGCAGTTTGCACTCAGTCTGTTTGTTTTTTTTCTCGCGCTTTATTATTTTCTTAATGAATCCAAAGCTGTCAGAGTCTTTATCGTAAAATTCGATCTGGTGTCAGAAGCCGAAATGAATAAGATCATTTCCATCATCAAGAGCAGCAGCTTCCGCACGCTCATTGCTTCGATCATTATCGCCACTGTTCAGGCGCTGGTTATCGCCGTGTTCGGTTATTTTTCAGGCTTCACCGACTTTTTCCTGGTCTTCCTCGCTGCTTTTTTCTTTGCGCTCGTTCCGGTGGTGGGTTCGGCCCCGGTTTCGATTTTCCTGGTTCTCATTTCCTTCATTCAGGGAAATAACGGCGCCGGTATTGCCATGATCGTTGCATTTGTGGTGGCCAGCAGCCTCGATAACCTGATTAAGCCGCTGATCCTCAGCACTTCAAAAGACGACATCCACCCGATTATTCTGCTGCTTGCGTTGATCGGCGGAATCCTTGTTTACGGCGCGCCCGGAATTCTGCTGGGCCCGGTTCTGACTCAATTGGCCTTCAACATTCTTTCAATTTTGAATTTTGACGAAAATACAGGCGATATTACTCCGGACTCCGACCTTTGACTCTTGATTTTACCCCTAAGATTCAATATAACTAACAACGTCGTTTTTTACTGTGGTGGCCATAGCTCAGTTGGTAGAGCATGGGATTGTGATTCCCAGGGTCGCGGGTTCAAGCCCCGTTGGTCACCCCAATTTATCATCCGACTCTCATTCCGTAATTCGTTTCCACCTGAATAAATAACCCAGTATTTTCAACAAGTTACAAATAAAAAACCTGTGTTATATTATTGCATAACAGGAGTTTCATATGTTTGAACAAAAACCAAAGCTCGGTAAAAAGGGTGCTTTAAAAGAAGTTACTAACAAATTAACTGAACTTCGTAAAAAACCTCTTTCAAAAAAAACCTTTGAAATCGTCCAAGAAAATTACGAGCGCAATCAGACGAATAAAAAAGTTGCAAAATCAACTGGCGATCTTGAGGTATAGATGGCTATTTGGGGGTACAGCGAATTAGATTCGCTTTTAGTTAAAAATCACATGGCCCATAATGGTTTTTTAGTCGATACCAACATACTAGTTTCCGCAACTTATGATTCAGATAAATTTCATGACGATTCTGCTGATTTTATCGAAAAAATTATTAATAAAAATATTCCACTTTACTGCAATGTTAATATTCGCTCTGAGTTTTTAGAAATTCATCGCAGAATTTTATTTTCCGAGGCCATTCTCGACTTCGAAAGGCAATGTGCAAAATCAATTTTACCAATACCATTGGTAAATTCATTAAATCTGTTCAGAAATAAATATGAACGCCGCATGCGTGAAAAACCAAACGAAACACCTTACAAATTGGGTGACTCTGAAATTAAAGAATTTAAAATAATGATGGATAAAGTCATCGGCAACGAAAAAGACCTTTGGAGTGAACTATGCGAAGATAGGATCGGAACAAAACTTGTTGATATTTGGAATGAAACTGAGTCTGCTCTCGGTTTAAATTTTTTGAGTCTTAGAAAAGAGGATCAAGATCTTCATCTAAATCAAAAACCTGAATGGGAAGGCGTTACTGAACTCATATCAAAGCATGGGTTGTCGAGTTCCGATGCTATGATTCTAAATATGTTTTTATCTTCAAAATTTGAAGTTATAGCCTCAAGCGACACTGATATTTCGCTTACGATAAAACGTCTTGGCTTACAGCATAAGCATTGCATTTCGCCTGATGAGTTGAAAAAACAGATTCAGTAAAAGCGCCTGACTCACAATTATTGAATGGGGCTTTCACCCCACTCTTTATCACTCACCTGTTAATGTCTTTTGAACCGATCTCGCTTGCCACTTCCCACGACCCGTTTTTGTTCTTACACCCATAGTGTTCAGAACGTCCGCAATCTTCCAATAGCTGAAACCCTGAGCCCTTAATGCCTTCATTTTTTCGATAGCCGCTAGCTCCCGCTGATTCGCTACGATCTGTCGTTTCCGACGCATTTTGCCAAACCGCAATTGTTGCTTAGTCTTGAGCAACTGATCTCTAACTGATCTTGTGCTTTGATGGGTATTTCAAACCTCTTTAGCCCGTTCCGCACGGCACATCGGGAGGAAAAACAAAGGGCAGCTACTTCGGCTATATTTAGCCCCTTTTCGACGTAGTTTTCGAGGAAGAAACTTTTGTCTTTATGGAGAGGAATTGACCGAAACGGAATAATTACGTAGGTTGAAGTGGAGGAAAAAGTAGCTCAGACGATGGGTCCGATGCTACCCCAACTTTTTCTCTCATCGTTGTTTTTAAGGATGATCCAGAGCTCTTGTTATTTGATCAATCTGTTTCTTATCCAATCTTCTTTTCGTAGTTCCCAAATCTCATGTTCTGTAAATTTTGGGTCAACAAATTTAGCTGACTCAACTCGTAACAGTCTTGCGCCCGTTTTTTCTTTTATTCGATGAGATCCTATATTTCCGACAGCATTTGCAAAAACTAAAACCGAAAATCCCAGTTCATTAAAGGCATAATCCATCACCGGCTCTATGGCCTCTGTCATCACTCCTTGATTCCAATATTTTCGACCTAACCAAAAGCCACGATTTTCTGGCTTTCCAGTACGCCAAAGATCAACACATCCAATAAGTTCGTCCGGATTTTCTTTAAGAAAAATACCCCAAACCCATCGTTCTTTTCCTTGATTTGGTAGAATTTGACTTTTCATAAAGGTCAAAACGCCATCTTTAGGATAAGGCCAAGGAACAAATGCGGAAAGATTACGAATGACTTCATAGTCATCAAAGTGTCTTTGCCAATCGGCGGCGTTTTCTTCAGTGACTCCGCGAAGATTTAATCTTTTTGTTTGAAATGCTGGAAGTTTTTTAACATTATCCATATTTATCCCTTTAACCGTTGGAGCAATATCAATTCTCGTCTAACCAAGCTGCGAACCTACCCAGTTGGCTTCTTTTAAGGCTTTCTAAATAATTATCCCTACTTGGTTTAGTTTTAGAGAGGTTATTAATATGGTCATTAACCGACTGCTTAATCGCTTCCGGGGAATATAACGCCGCCTCATCCACTAAGAAATCGTCCGGTTTAATTAATTTAACACTAATTTTTTCGGAGAGATTCTCAGAAAATAAAATCACATCATTCGTTAACAAAAAATCTGCGTTTACCTGAACTGCGGCGGCTAAAATATGCTCATCATCTTTATCTTTGAGGCCAACCGGAGTAAATGAATCTACACGCACCATGTGTTCTGGATATTTATCAATAGCATTTTTCTGCATTGACGTTTGAAACTTAGCGCCCACCTCTACACCATTGTTTATTTCAAAATTTCTAAAGACTTCATTCCAAGCGGACTGGGACCAATATATTTCAACGACTTTATTTGTATGAAGCCAAATAAACAAACTCCGGCAGGTGCCGGAATATAAAACGTTTGCATCCAAAAAAGCTTTTTTCATCAATCTAGACCAAAACCATCCTCATCCATAGCTGATACCGCCCGAGATGCCTTATCACGATTTTTTATATATTCAATTACTGACCGTTTTTGAATATTCCAATGCGTTCCGTTTAAGTACCCGATTAAGGTTTTATTTTTAAGCATTTCATAAATCAGCGGGCGAGAAATACCAATAATCTTTGCGGCTTCATTAGGTGATAAACTCTCCTCTTCAATAACAATTGGCTGAAGGTTTAAAATTTCCTTAATTAGATCTGACAACTGTTTAGCCTCCGCAACGGGAAGTTCAATGATTTTACTTTTTGAATCGGCGTTTTTTAAATTTAAATGGGACTGAATTTTGCGAAGTTCTTTCTCTTCCGCTTCTTTCAATAAGGGTCTTGTCATATAAAACCTCCATCTGCTTAATATACCATCTATCTGTAGCATCTGCAACAACTGTAACATCTGTAATATCGGCGTCTAACTGAGAATACTTAAGTTATATCAAATCAAGACGATGATAAGAGCCAAATCTCATACATTTTATTTAATGTAAAAGTACTGCATCTTAGCGCTCTCTACCCAACCACAATTAAACCGAATTGGCGCGCGGGCTCCTATGGTGTGGTTCTTTATCAAGCCATTCCATCAAAGTAGGTCTGTTTCGCTGACTGGGGTCTAGTGCGACGAATTCCGCCCCCTTGCTTGTTAATACCAGAACAGCTCGGGTCTTCGGGTTGCAGTTGCAATTGGTGCTTGAGGTTTAGTCTGGTGCTACCCCAATTTTTATTGTGATGGGTCGGAAGAACCCAACCGGACTTCCCCATTTATTTATGTAAAACTGAAAAAACCAGTCTCAGATCGAATTTGGAGGGCCCACAAGTTTGCATAGCCAGCCTCCGCACTTCGAAAAAATATACTCATTAACTCATTAAGAACCCGCGGTGGTGCCGAAATCGATTTCTGGGTTAATCTCGATTCAAAAAACATCGGCATTGAAGTAAAAGGTTCTGATAAAATTATTGAAGACGACGTTCGGCATTTAGTTCATTTCAAAAAAGCTGAGCCCAAGGCTGAATATTATCTTTTTCATTTCGGCAAAGAACTAAAGAAAAATGGCATCTGGTGCCTGCCATTAGGAACGGGTTTAAAAGAGATCGGTCTTTGAAAGAAAAAAGTTAATCGCGGCACGACTCAAAATCCCAGCAGTCAGCGCAAAACAGATTTTGAACCGTTTACTTGAACTAAAATTGGTGAAACGCGTCCCGAACGTTGTTCGAATACCGTGAAGAAAAACTCGGCTACTTTGTATTTCTGTACAAAAAAATGCAAAGAGCGCTATTTGAAAGCGCCTGAAAAGTTTTAATTATTTTTTCAGTTTGATTCTACGGTCAATCACGACGAGTGAAAGACCGCTAATAAGAAATACGCCTAATATACAAACCGCATACAGCAGTACCATCGGATAACCGATCTTCGAAACGTTTACAAAAAAATACGGGTAAGCATCGATCGCAACACCTCTGATGAGGAGATAAACAAAATACCCCAGCGGAAACAAAACCCATCTGAAACTGTCTGAGTAATTCAGATCGCCGTTCCTGAATCTGAAAAACCACAGACCAAAATAAGCCAGCGGCACATAACCGTGTAGGATGTGCGTCGCCACTATTTCAACCGGCACCAGCGGTTTATTGTTTAGCAGCAACGTATAATAAATCAGACTTACGATCAGGATATAAACTGCAATTGCGGTATTGTTCTTCGTTTTTCTGAACCATTTAGAAAGTTTTGATTCCGGATAAAAATAATACGCAAGCAGTAGCACCGCAATGCTTGTATTAATGATGGCCGTAAAGAAACTGAAATAGTGATTTGCGGCATACAGTACCGAAAAACCCTGCTCAAGTTTCGCGGTAAAAGAAAAATAAAACTGAATGCCTACACCGGTCACACCTAAAATTGCCGTAATTAAAACCACTGAATTCATCGCCCGATATTAATTGAAGTGGCAGTTGCCTTCAAGAAAAGAATGACGTGCTGCGGTTATGATGGGGCTCATATTTCTTTTTGTTTTACGGCTTTATTGTGTTTTTGTGCTGGAAACAAAAGAGGAATCACCCCCTGAACGTCACCAGCCTCAACAACAAGGAAGGTATTTATGAAAAATTTACTATTAGTGGCGGTAACAGTATTCGCAGCCCAATTCTCTTTTGCGGAAGTTCCTGCCGAACGCGAAGTTCAAGTGGGAATTAGCGGTGCCTTCATTCCGGGCGGCTTCGATTCAGCTTCTGACGCTTATGTCATTGTCAACGGGGTCTTTCAGAATGGCTGCTACAAATGGAAACGTGCCGATATCAACTCAAAAGATGGTTTCACACATGAAATCCGTTCAATTGCAGCGGTAACCCAGGGAATGTGCATCATGGTGCTGATCCCCTTCCAGAAAGATGTGCGCCTCGGTCAATTACAGGCCGGCAAGCATACGCTCAGATTCTTAAACGGAGACGGCACCTATTTAGAAAAATCAATGGTTGTTGAATAATTTCGCTAACCAAAGCCCACGTCCTCCTCGAGCTTTGGTTTTTTTTTGGAGAACGTCGATGAAAATTTTTAGTTTATTGTTGATTCTGATTATATTGAGTGCCTGTCAGAAGCAGCCTAACCTCAGCTATCACGAATGGGACTCCTCACAAAAAACGGCGGCAGGTGCTTTGCCTGCAGGCCTTCAGTTTGAGAAAGCAACAAACTCGGTTTCATACCGCAATAAAAAAATCCAGTTCAGCCGTCAGGTCTTAAACGGCAAACCAGTTTACAATTCTTTTGTTAAAACCATTTCCGATGATAAAAATGCGAAAATAACCCAAGCCAACTATATTGATCCGAGCCGCTTAAAAGCGGCCGCCATCGGAACTTTTTCGCAAAATATTAATTATTCCGAAATTATCGGTAGTCAATTTGCAACTTTCATCGCAAAGGAAGAAGTCTATATTATCGAAAACGGAAAAGCCGTTGAATACCTTTTGGTCCATTATTTTGATAAGTCAGGCGTACCCTACACTTCTTTTTTTAAATCTGACGGCACACTCGCACGAACCGAACGCCAGGGCTCTCAGTTTGCCGATATCAATGCCACAATTTATGCCGAAGGGCCTAAACTCAGTCAGCTGACCGAGCAGCTATTGAGGGGCCTGACAGCAACGCCGACGCTGTCGAATCAGCAGGTCTTCGTCACAAGTGAATCTGATAAAAAAATAAGTATTACCAGTCCGGTTCTGAAATTCGACCCAAAAGACGATCGATTCGCTCAACTGCAGGTTTTCTATTATCTCAGCAAATCTTTTCGCTGGATGAAAGAAGTTCTGCAAATCGATATTCCTTCGCAGATTGAAGCCGTCGTACACGTGGGCTTTCCCGAAAAAACCAATTCGGCCTTTTACTTCCGAAATAAAATCCGGCTCGGTGGCGGCGATGATGTTACTTATTCTAATCTTATGCATGACCCTTCGATTGTTTATCACGAATCCTTTCATGCGTTGATCGATCAGCTGGCCCATTTGCCTTTTGAAGGCGAGGGCGGCTCTCTGAATGAGGCCTTTGCAGACTTCTTTACCTGCCTACTCACAGAGCGACCTTACCTCGGGGACTCAAGCTTTCTGAAAGGGCCTTACAAGCGCACTCTTCAGCTCAACCGGCGCCTCGACGAAAAAAATGGCGGCCTCTATCATGATTCGCAGATCTTCAGCAGCCTCCTCTGGGAACTCAAAGAAAAAATTTCCATCGAAAAAGCCAGGCTGGTGGCGGTCGAAACACTTATCCGGCTGAATGGTTTGAGCCAATTTGTTGATTTTAATAAAAATATAATTCTAGTCGGCAATTCCGTCCTCAACAAAGAGGAACAAGTGATCCTACAGCAGATTCTTAAAACTCGGGGTTTTGAATATGAATAGCCTGATCGGCCTCTGGCTCTACACTTCATTGATTTATCAAGGGCAGCCGCTGGCCCGCCCTAATCCTGAACTGAAAATGTACTACAGTTTTGAGAGTGAATCCGTAAACGAAATTTTTTATTTCCGCGAAAACGAAACCGGCTCTTGCCGCCGAAAAGCCACGTACGAAATTATTGATTCTGAAATCCGCCAGAAAGTTACAAAAGTCGATCCCGCCAATGCGGATATCTGCGCGCAAGACACCGATATGCAACTTGGAAACTATTCAGCCACAAAATTTGAAGTTATCGGTGACAAACTCTATCTGCACTTACCGCTCGGCGAAGAAACCCTCATTTACGTCTGGGAAAAGATCAACGTCCAGCAATATCCACGGCCATATTAAACACCAGTGCACCCTGCTTTGAATCTTTCTGATCAAGGCAGAAATAACCCACCCGTTCAAACTGATAGCGTTTGGCCTGCGACGCTTGCGCCAAGCCCGGTTCAAGCCGGGCGTTTTTAATAACCGTTAATGAATTCTTATTCAGATTTAATTTCCAGTCTGTGCCTTCAGGAACATCTTCAGGATCAGCCACCGCGAAAAGTCGACCATAAAGCCTAACTTCGGCCTCGATACTTTCGGTTGCAGAAACCCAGTGAATGATGCCTTTCACCTTGTGGCCATCCGCAGGCGGCTTACCACCCAACGTCACTTCGTCGTATTCACAGAACAATTGCGTCACTTTGCCGGAGGCATCTTTTTTGACGTCTTTGCATTTAATCACGTAGGCATTTTTAAGCCGGACTTCTTTACCGGGCCCGAGTCTGAAAAAGTCTTCAGTTGGATTTTCCATAAAGTCAGAGTGTTCAATAAATATTTCCTTGGTAAAATACAGTTTGCGTTTTCCGAGTTCAGGTTTTTTCGGATGAACGGCGGGTTCAATCTCTTTGCGCTCACCCTCGGGCCAATTGGAAATGGTCACCTTTAACGGATGCAGCACGGCCAGCGCGCGGTCAGAAACTTCATCTAGGTGGTCGCGCACGCAACTTTCAAGAATTTCAAAATCAATCAGGCTCTCGGCTTTGGCTACGCCGATGCGTTTTGCAAAGTTCCGTATCGATTCCGGCGAATAACCGCGTCTGCGCATTCCCGAAATCGTGGGCATACGTGGATCGTCCCAGCCAGTAACCAGATTTTCTTTTACCAATTGTAAAAGTTTTCGCTTACTCATCACAAGGTATGTCATGTTCAATCGTGCGAACTCGTATTGATTGGGCTTGGCTTTCACCGGAACGTTCTCGATGCACCAGTCATAAAATGGCCGGTGGTCCTGAAACTCAAGAGTGCAGATTGAATGCGTAATGCTTTCGATCGCGTCTGACAACGGATGCGCGTAATCATACATCGGATAAATGCACCACTCATTGCCGGTGCGGTGATGGGATGTTTTACGGATGCGATAAAGCAGCGGGTCGCGCATATTCATGTTAGCCGATTTCATATCGATCTTGGCTCTTAGCACATGCGCGCCTTCGGCAAATTCACCGGCTTTCATTTTGCGGAACATCTCCAGATTTTCGGCTACAGTGCGTGTACGGTACGGAGAATCCTTGCCGGGTTTTGTAAAATTACCGCGATACTCTTTCAGTTCATCTTCAGACAAACTACAGACGTAAGCCTTGTTCTGTTCGATCAGATACTCGGCCCAGTCATACAACTGCTGAAAATAATCCGACGCAAAATACTTGTGCTCTTTCCAGTCAAAACCCAGCCACTTCACATCGTTCTGAATCGATTCGATATATTCGGTTTCTTCGGTTTCAGGATTTGTATCATCAAAGCGAAGATGGCAAGTGCCGTTAAAATCCGAAGCCAACCCGAAGTTCAGTGCGATCGACTTAGCGTGGCCGATATGAAGATACCCGTTCGGCTCTGGCGGAAATCGAGTTACAACGCGCCCCTGATATTTACCGGACTTATTATCGTTCTCGATGATCTGCTTAAGGAAATTAGCGGTTTCTTCAATGGCTTTGTTGTTGGTCTTGATGGGATTTGACATAGCAAGCATTGTCGCGCAACTAGCGCCCTGACGTCAATTGCTGACCCTGCTCTTTTGTCTAAATTTAGTCAGACCGTGCTCTCTTAAAATGTAAAGTCCCGGTGATGCGCTATCCTGTATGCAACCAGAGGAAATCACCATGTTCAAACTATCGCTTGCAGCAGGAATCTGTCTATTTTTGGCCCAGCCTGTCTTAGCCCATACTCCCAATGCTCAGCCGGATTCCTTAACAGCCGTTTTTGCCGACCTGAATCTTCTTAAAGCCGCAGGGCTTCCGGTCCTCTACGCCGATCCTGCAACCGAAGTCGGTTACGCGGTTCTGAGCGGCGCAATGGAACAAAAATTATCTCAAATGGCTCATCAACTCGGCCGTTGCGGAAATTACGAGGCACTCGATAAAATTCCTGCCGATTTAGCCATCGTTAGAAAAAACTTTGAGAATCTGAACCGCATCCAGAACAAAGATCGAAGTTATTCAAGTCTTTCTAAAAATTTTAATCCGCCGGTGATAAGTCCGGTTATTACAGAAGCGCTGCTTGAACTCAAGGCCGCCAATATCAAAACAACCGTGGCGTGGCTTTCTGCTTTTCCGACGCGCTACAATCGCGGCACAAATCCCAACACTCATGTTGTTGAATTTTATGAAAAACTGAACTCGCTTGTTGCCGGTGTAAAATTTCCCGTAACAGTTGAACTTATTCCGCATCAGAAAACCCCGCAGAAATCAATTCGAGTCACCATCCGCGGAAGCGAGAGGCCTGCAGAGCTCGTTATTTTCGGAGGCCACCTTGATTCTATCAACGGTTGGGGCAGCGCTTCGAAACCCGCCCCCGGCGCCGATGACAACGCTTCAGGCTCAGCAAGCCTGCTCGAAACACTGCGCGTGCTGCTGACGCAGGAACAACCCAAGCGCACGATCGAATTTTATTGGTATGCCGGCGAAGAATCTGGCCTTTTAGGTTCGGCAGAAATCGCAGAAAGTTACAAAATCCTGAAAAAAAATGTCATCTCGGTTTTGCAACTTTCTGCGATTTCTGCCGAGCCTAAAAGGCCAGATTCTTCGCCGGCATACCAGTAAAACTCGATCGTGCGTTTGGGTTGTTCCTGCGTCAGTAGCACGCGCAGTGTTTCGAGCAGGCTTGCTGAGCCTGAAGCGTTGTCATCGGCGCCGGGGGCGGGTTT